>JACMRP010000332.1 GCA_014376325.1 Pseudobdellovibrionaceae bacterium | reverse complement strand
TCGAGAACGCCAAAGTTACCAAAGCTGAGAGGATCATTTTTTTAGACATGAGAGAGTCTCCTTTTTAAATTTTTGAATCTATACTTAGTAAGTAATACAAATCATATGCCAGTTTAAATTTGACCTAATGCTCATAAGGTCTTTGCAGAGCGCTTTTGACGGTCTTCGCAAAGCACTGTCAAAAGTTTAAACACTACTTTCCGCCGAAGGGATTTGAACCCTGTCGGGTGTTCATCGGCTTTTCGCCCTTAGTTGATTTCAGTCCCATAATGAGATCCTCGTAACTGTCCGCAAGTTTATATTTACTTGTGTAAAGTGCCATATTCAGACTGCTGATTTCACCAATGACACTTTGGATTCCCGCAGAAGAGGCATCGAAAATCGCTTTCTGCGACGCAGACAAAGTCACTTTCGGAAGAGCGGCCATTTTTGTATTCTCTGCAGCTACTTGCTGCGGTTTTTCGTTATCAGAAATCAGCGATGCACACTTCTTTTGAAAAGCAGTCATTGAATTCGATAGGTCATCTAACGCTTTATTCGAAGCAGCTTTATCCGGGAAGTTCAGAATTACGCCATCCTTCACTTCTACTTGCGCCAAGATGGATAACCGTGCCTCGATCGCCGAGCGAAGGTTTTTGATCTCTGGCATTTCGTTCATGCGGTCAGATGCCACGATGCTGCGATCGCCAGCTTTGAGTCGCCTTAAAAAACCGCCAGGATCTTTAACGGATTTGCTCAGCAGCACGGAACGAGCTTCTAAAGCCTTTTTTGCTGCGAGCTCATTTGTGCTTTCTTTTGGAACGTAGTTTTGCATAACTCCAGGAGCTTTAAGCGGCATCAACGCGCCGACTAAATTTCTTTGCACGGCATTGCTAAGAACTTCGCTGCTTTGACTAGTGTCCTGCAGAAGTTCATTTAACACTGAGGTGTAAATATCTAATTCGTACTTTAAGTTCAGCAATGCGTTTTTATCTAAATAATCGCTTCCGTTTAGTTTATCTACGGCCGCATTCGCTATTTTACCAACGCATCCTGAAATTCCTTTTCCGTCATTTGCATTCAGACACTTTCTTGCAAAGCCGTAGCCGTGCCAGTTTTGAGTCATGCTTGCGATAACGTTTATATATTCTTTGTCGTACTTTTCGTACATTTCGCCCAGTTTAGCGTTTACGTTCTTGGTCCACCAGTCTCCGAAGACACGTGATTTGCGATCCGTAATGTCGCCAAGAACATCTTCACGCAAATTGTGATTGATATAGTCCGTGATGCCCGTGTAGGTCTTGCCATCGGTCGCGGTGATCTTCATAGAGTAAAGGTTTTGCAAGTTCAGTGATGCGCACAGAATATTTGCGCGAACGCTGTTTTTGGTAATCTTAGGTGATACGAAATAAGGCGCAAAGCCATCCCAATTTGAATCGTATAAGTTTGTTTCGCCTCCACAAACCATCTGCAGCAACAAATAATCTGAAGTTCGCGGCAACCAATTACCAGGACCCTTGCTATGATCAAAGGTGCGCATCGCCTCTGCATTGAAGCTGTGAGTTTCGTAAGCGTAAGAAAAAGCCATCCCAGGAGTCAAAATAGGATAAGGATTGCCTAATTTATTTCGAACGTCTAACAGGCGCTGCTTTAATAAGGAATCAGTTACAAAAAGTTTATTGTAAAGTACTACGTCGTTGATTTTAGCAATCGCTAGGCCGATCTCTTTTTTATCCGCTGAATCAAAGGCAGTCGCGATCTGAGACAGAAGTTCCGCATCGTGCTCGTAAATGCCCTTCACGGCAAGCAGTCGCTTAATCTCTACATTGACGTCACGAACAGTCTTAATCTGTTCGCTTTCTAGATCGCTTGGTTTGTTCAATGGCAGGTCTCTTGGCGACTCGTAATCGTCAGGCATCGCCTCTTTTAAAGTCACTCCGAATAATGGGAGCGTTCTTTGCGGATAACCATTTTCATTATTCATTGCCGCTAGCGGCAATTTGCCGGCGCGAATATCCGATGTCACATTTTCTGTCGAAAACAAATTTTCCACGTAAGTCTTATAGAAACCAAAAGTACCGTTCGTCTGGCCAATCACTTTCAAAAGACTATCGACCCAAATTCCATGCGAAGTCTGAAACTGCGTCAGTTGGGATTGCCGCCACTCGGCCATAGTTGTGGTCATTTCCGCAATGTTTCCGGAAAGTTTCTCGTTGGATCGATCGTTACGCCATAGATCACGTTTCGCATCGAAGACATTGGTATTAAAGTTCATGACGTCGAAGTCAAACTGCGCAGGTTGCCACACGTTAGCCACCGCTTTGTGTATGAATGGCGCCAGTAAATGGTCTATGAAAGTGAAACCAGCAAACTGTCCAATTTTACCGACGATCTTGATCCCTTTGACGACGAGTCCACCCGGAGCGATCACCATCGCAACTTGCAATGCGGCAACCTGAAGGCCTTTTCTAGTCGCGGTAGATTTTACGGCTAATGAAAGAGCTTCATTCGAAGTCCAGGCAATGGCTTGTTTGCCGCGCATTTCGATAAACTGTGCCGTGTCTTGAGACACGAAAAGCGAAATAATCTGCGATACGTATTGTTGTGCCTTAGTGCTTCTTTTCCACTGATCGAAAGCGGCGTTACAAACTTTTGCCTTTTCTGCTTTAGCTTCTTTCTCTTTTTCGAAAATCATTTTTGAACAATCACGTACAGCGGTCGCGACCTCTGCCGTTAAGCTCGACACGATGGACCCCGCAGCCATGCCCTTGTACGTAATACTTCTTAATGCCTGAGTTTTGGCTAGCGGATCCATGTTGGGCGCTAAACGATTGGTCAAGAAGTTGGTCGCGTAACCATTTGCCTGCATGAACATATAAAATGACAGATGCCCAATAGGATCTTTGATGGATTCTAGATGATCTTGCATGGCTCTTGGGTTGTCAGAAAAATTCATCATCAAACTTTCCAGCTGTACTGCCGCAATCGCGACAAAGAAGGAAGCGGATTCAGCCGAAAATCTTTTTAACGTAACCTTATGAGAACCCTTTTGATTTTGAACCATTTGTTCAGATTGAATCATATCAATAATATCAGAGAATTTTTCGTTCACGGTTTTGTCGGACATCTCTGCCGAGGTCGCAATAGGCCCAGCCTTTTGCGAAGTCGGCACGTTGATCGCCGCATTCATAAATGCCGGAGAGTTGGCGAACGAGTACGAGGCCATAGTCGAGGTCAATATCATAGGCAGTAGTAAGTGTCTCATTTTCATACGCGAGTCTCCTATACACTTATAAAGCAAGGAGCATGCGTACCAGATCGAATTTGGCTCGGCTGAAACGGATTAGCTGAATTTTGCCAAAAGCGTCTCCGCAACCGACTAAACTTTAGACACAAAAAAGGGGCGCCGTTGTCGGAGCCCCAGAAAACACTCAGCCTAATTTAGCTTCAACTTCTTAGCCGTTCCACTTTACGTTTCGAGTTTCTTTAATGTAGATTCCGCCGATGATGATCGTAATGACGGCCACCCCAATCGGGTAATACAAACCAGCTATGTGATTACCGGTAGAAGCAACGAGCGCCGTACCGATGAAAGGGACCAAGCCGCCAAAAACTCCGTTACCGATGTGATAAGGTAAAGACATCGAAGTGTAACGAATATTTGTCGGAAACAGTTCCACCAAGAATGCCGCGATCGGCCCATATACCATCGTCACGAAAAGTACTTGTAAGAAAACCAAGAAAACTAGCATCGGTTCGTTG
>JACMRP010000331.1 GCA_014376325.1 Pseudobdellovibrionaceae bacterium | reverse complement strand
CTGGGTCCGCACCCGGCTCACCGTTTTTTAGAACAGGGAAACCGTCTTTAGTTACCAGCTGCCCGTTACCGTCGAGTGTAAAGTAACCTGAACGAGTTAACTTCACTCCGCCCGGTGTCGCAATTTCGAAGAAACCTTTGCCGTCGATAGCAACGTCTAGAGCATTTCCGGTAGGCTTCAAACCACCTTGAGAAAAATCTGTGAAGGTGCCCTTTGAGTCAACAAAGCTTTTGTCGCCACCTTGCATATCGTAAAAACTTTCGATCGAGCTCGGCACGCGCGGAACCTGGATCACTTCCGGCGGTTTTTCGTTCGCCGTTAAGTATTCGTTGAAAAGTTGTTGGTCGCGCTTGAATGCAGGGGTGTTCACATTGGCCAAGTTATTGGCAATGGTATCTAGCTTTAAACTTTGGGCGAGTGCACCGCTCAGCGCGGAATAGACACCTTTTGTACTCATGCGAAGTTCCCCCTGCACTGAAACAGAGCAAGCGGTATGCCATGAAAGCTGGCCAATACTTATGTCGTGATTTGAAGTTTCGAAACTTTTTGGACTCAAGTTATTTGGATCTGAGCCGAGGGAATTCTTTTCCCCGCCTTAAGTCGGGGTGCCAGTTTTTTGTCGCCTTCACTTACTTCCGTCAAAAACGAGTGTGGAATATCGGGGTCATTGCTTTACAAAAATTCCTCCGAAAGATAACCTTTTCGAAACGAACGGAAAGAAAATGAAATACCTACTATGCGCGCTTCTGATGGCCCTTTCCGCACACGCCCTCGCTGGTGAAAAGGTCGAAGTGAAGATCGGCAAACCCGATTCACAAACTATTGCTTTCGAAGATAAGGTCGTCGACGGCAAAGAATCTTTCTATCTAGAATTTAGTACTCTGCAAAAAAAGAAAATCTTTCGTGCGATCACTAAAAAAGAATTCGAAGACATCACCAGTGAATACGCGAAGATCCGAGAGATATTTAAAAAGATCGGCGTCGCTATGGATCCCGAAACTTGCAAACAGCCGGCAGAGATCACCTCGTATTCAATTCCCCAAGTTATTTGCCTAGACAAGTTGAACAAAAAACAACTCACTCAGTTCAACGCCTGGTTTAAACGTGCCTCCGATGTTGCATCGGCAGCGCACAAAAAATAGTTCTTCCTGCGACCCGTCCAAGGTCCAGCAACCGTCATAATCTACGAAGCCTAGTTTTTGATCAATGTGCTCGACGCTTTCTGCCCGTCCCGCACATAATTAGGTATATGAAATTTAGTTCGCTTCTTTTTACAATGCTGCTTTCGTTGAATTCCGTTGCCGCGGTAAAGCCGCTCAGCTTAAAAGAAAAGCTGCAGTCGATGACGCAAAAATCGGCGAACACGGCTGCTTACAACAACACGCTGATCTTCGACTTACCGGTCACCTACAACAAAAAAGTGAGTAAGTGGGTGCAGTATTACCAAACGCGCGGTCAACACTGGTTCGGCGAGTGGCTATCGCGATCTTCCAAATACATGCCGATGATTCAGGCGGAGCTTCAACGCGCGAACCTGCCATTGGACTTAGCATACATGGTCATGATTGAAAGTGGATTTTCTTCCGTAGCCGTTAGCCATGCAGACGCCGTGGGACCTTGGCAATTTATCGAACCCACCGGCGCCCGCTACGGACTTCGCAAAAATTGGTGGCTGGATGAGCGCCGCGATCTTAAAAAAAGTACGCTGGCCGCTATTCGCTATTTAAAAGATCTTCGTGAAGAGTTCGGGTCTTGGTACTTAGTGGCCGCAAGTTACAACATGGGCGAAGCCGGGTTGCGACGACAAATAAAAAAACACGGCACCAAAGATTACTGGGAACTTGTAAAACGTGGCGCCTTGCCGGTTGAAACACAAGAGTACGTGCCAAAAATTTTAGCCGCGATGTTGATCTCGAAGGCGCCGAATCTTTACGGCTTTCGCGATTTAGATAAAATGACTCCGCTGGATTATGAAGTCGTCGCCGTCCCAGGTGGTACGGATTTGGATATGCTTGCCGATCACCTTGGCGTTACGCGAAAATCTATGAAGGACTTGAACGCGGAACTTCTTTTAGGATACGTTCCTCGCCAGATCGATAAACACTTTATCAGGGTGCCGAAGGGTGCGCTGAATTTAGTTTCGACTTACGTTTTTGATAAACACACCAAACTTGCTCGGGAATAGTTTTTAACCATGAAGATGATTGTGCAAAAATACGGCGGCGCAACCCTTGCTGAGCCCGCAAAGATTAAAGCGGTGGCCCAGCGAATTGCAGAACAAGCGCGGCTTGGAACCAAGCTGGTGATCGTCGTTAGCGCCATGGGAAAAACCACGAACACCCTGATTGACCTCGCGAACCAAATTTCGTTGAATCCGCATCAACGCGAAATGGACATGTTACTGACCGCCGGCGAACGCATCAGCATGGCCTTAATGAGCATCGCACTCAATGATCTTGGTTGCTCCGCGATTAGTTTTACCGGAAGCCAAGCAGGAATCTTAACGAACAGTTCTCACGTCAACGCTTTCATCGTCGACATCAAAGCCTTTCGCGCACAAGAGGCTTTAGATCATGGCAAAGTCGTCATCCTGGCGGGATTTCAAGGCGTGTGCCCAGCAACGAAAGAAATTACGACCCTTGGCCGAGGCGGATCAGATACGTCCGCCGTCGCGATGGCTGCTTACTTCGGCGCCGACCGCTGCGAAATTCTAAAAGACGTGCCCGCGGTGTTTACCGCCGATCCGAACGTCGTCAAAAATGCGAAGCCTCTGAAAGAACTGAACTACGATCAACTAATGGATATGACATTCTGGGGAGCAAAAGTCCTGCACTACCGTTCCGTAGAGCTCGCTAAAATTCGCAGTGTTAAATTATACATTGGTCCCGCCTCCACAAAAACTTCGGACGGCACGATCGTTCAAGAAGGACTGAATATGTTTGAATCTAGCAAAGCCCTGTCGCTTAATTCGCACGAAACTGTCCTGCAGATTTCAACCGCGACATCTTCGGGAATATTAATTGATTCATTACAAAAGTATTTTGAATCCAAACAAATAGCATTTCCGCAATTGCTGGATTTAGAACGTCGGGATAAGACGACGATGTTATTGTTAACCGGTCCGCAAGAGATGATGAGCGCCATCCGAAATGCTCTGAGCAAGCATCCAGACTTTAACTTATCCTCCACAGAGTTTTCCACAGTGACGCTGACTTGCACGGGCTCCACCGCACCGGAAATCCCGCATCAAGTAATGAAAGCGTTAGCCGATCAAAAAATTCATGCACACAAAATGATGATCAACGCGATGAGCGTCACCGTTTTGGTTGAGTCCGCAGCTAGAAAAGAAACCATGCAAGCCATGCACGGTCTTATTTAAGGGATGAGTTTTGGTCGTTCCGCTTGATAGCGGTTATTGATTTTCTGCCAGATATTCGAATGCGGTCCGGTGATACCATCCGGACCAGAAACTCCAGCGATTCCGCGAGTTTTAGGATCGTATTTTCCACCGGGCAAAAAATTTCGTAAATCAGGATTGCCCAAGGGTTGATTACCGGCTGCGGCCGCGTTTCCTTGACCACCCTCTTGGCTACCAAAATATCCGCCGCCGCCACTTCCTCCGCCACCACGAAGTCCGCCATTCACCGCGAGCGCCGCTTTTTCTGCAGCACTGCCAGGCACACTCGGTCCGCCAGAACCACCGGCGCCACCTTCTTGAATGGGACGACCACCTTTGTCGCCGCCTGGATCTTCGCCGGCACTGTTGCCCGGTTTCCAGTCGCGACCTTGCCAGCTGACGTCGTTTAATCCGCCATCAAGTCCTTTACCCGCGGTTCCGCCAGACAGACCAGAGCTCGGCATGTCGGCATTGCCCATGCCGCTATCTGTAGCACGTGAATTTGCTTGGCTACACGAAGCGTCCGCAGGATTTCGAGCACAAATACAAATAGGATTCGAAGCCGCAATCGAAGGGTTGGAACAATCGGTCACGGAATTTGTGCAGCCCACGGCCGTTGGATTTTGTTTGCAATAAACGAGTGTTGTATCAACTTGTGCGGCGCAATTCTGCGCCCCGGTCACGGTGCCGATCGTGTTGTTAACGGCCGCAACCCCTTGCTGAACTTTCGCATCAAGTTTTTGGCAAACGGTGTAATTGTCGTCGACGACTTCGTTATACAGTTTATCTTTTGCCGCGCGACCGGAGGGGTAAGTGCCAAAACAGAAGTCGCCCTCCCTTTCGAGTTTACGCTTCAGTGCCGAACAAGAACTGACGCAGCTATTTCGAGCATCCGAACAAACTGAAGTGTAAGCGGCAATTGCAGCATTCGCTGCGCCCAATGCTTTTCCGACAGCGGTACAAGCCGACTGCACCCCGGTCCCCACTGCCAACGTCGAAAGCCCCTTTACCGAACTCGAAATTCCTTCGTCATTTTCAGAATCGCAGTTTCCGATAGCCTCTGCCTTAGAGCTGAAACACTGCGACTTCAACTTTTCGAGAGCCTCAGTTCCGCATTGTTTAGGATCTGGATTCGCGTAACCCTCTGTTGTCGTGGCAGAGGGTGCTGAAGGTTGAGCTTGAGTCGCCTGCTTAGGACTACCATTCAAACTGTCATCATCAGAGGAAATAAAACAACCACAATGCGTTTCGTTCCATTCTCTGGGAGGATCACATTTTATCCTATTGGGGCAACTTCCGGCACTTTCGTTATTTTTTTTATTCTTTGAATTATTGGAGATCGTAGACTTTCTTTGCTGAGAGTTCGAACTGCTAGAACTACTGCTAGCGAGATTGTATTGAGCACTTGAACAAGTGACGCAAGCGCTGTCGAATCTATCGCAATATGCTTGGCAATTCGCATACGACTCTCGCGGAAAAATAATCGCTATAAAACCGATAAGCAGAGCCCAAATTGAATTGTAGAGCATTTTATTCATTTTCATTCCCACTCTCAGTATCGGCTATAAAAGATCGTATCTGAAGAGGACATCTTGCTTTGAGACACCTATTTCGGTACTTGTATCACAATAAGACATCGCTCCCGGGAGGCTCCTATGTCCGAAAAAAATCTGTACTCCTTCGAAGTTAAAGACGCTGCCGATAAGTCCGTCTCAATGAAAAAATACGAGGGCCAACTGGTCCTGGTCGTGAATGTCGCGAGCAAGTGCGGCTTCACTCCCCAGTACTCCGGCCTAGAAGAACTGTACGCAAAGTATCACGCGCAGGGCCTGGCGATCGTGGGCTTTCCTTCAAACCAATTCGGCGCGCAAGAGCCCGGTCAGAACGAAGAGATTCAGGAGTTCTGCAAACTCAACTATGGAGTCACTTTCCCAGTCATGGCTAAAGTGGATGTCAACGGAGCGAAGGCGGATCCTCTGTATGACTGGTTAAAGACTTCGGCGCCCGGGATCCTCGGAACCGAAATGATTAAGTGGAATTTCACCAAATTTTTGGTCGGCAAAGATGGCAAGGTCATCAAACGTTACGCACCAAATGTAGAACCTCAAGGCCTCGTCAAAGATATTGAACAGTATCTAAAATAAGCGTCTCGATCCGAAACGCTTTCCATAGGCGTTCCACAATGTGTTGTTAACCTGATCTTCAATCGGGGGAATACCATATTACGACGACACTTAAAACCATCTCTGCTCGAGTGCTACTTTTTGGTTTCGCCGGTTTTCTGTTAATCGGATATACCAAGCTGCGACCAACAGTAAGCCGCTTTACAGCTTCTACGCGGGTTACAGTTACTCGATGGTGTTTGGTTGCGTCCCACTTTAGCGGGCCAGGGGCCAGCCCGCTTGGACAAAGGACTTTCCGGATCGATTTATAATTTGCAATTTTAAATTATGATTTACCCAGCGTTCGATCATCCATTCTTCGGATGGACTCAGCTCTGAATTTAAAAAACGAAAATCAAACTGGCTCAGCGGTAGACTGATTTTTAATTTTTCGACATCCGATTTTGCGGAAGTGACTTCGATTTCGATATTTACAAAATTCTTTTTGGCATCAAGTGGCAGAACCCGAAACTTTGCGGATGGATTCACCTTGAAATCACCGAGCTCCATTTCAAAACTTTGATTTTGAACTTGAAACCCCGGTGAATGAGATAGTACGTAAGACTGTAAAATCGAACTTAGAACTTTCCAGTCGTAGGGGATCGGCAGCGTGCAGTGAATCCCGTGCGGGAAATCGACCACACTGATATTATTACTTTCAATTTTTAGTTGATGATTCTGCAAACTTTCG
>JACMRP010000330.1 GCA_014376325.1 Pseudobdellovibrionaceae bacterium | reverse complement strand
TGCCTTCAATCGATCTTCATTCACTGGGAATACTTTGACCTCGCTGATTTCCATGATGCGCCTCCATTCATCACGCTAGCAGCGACTTGTCGTCCTGACTTCTTCAAAATATCGGTTTTTGGAATCTCGGAAAAATACATAAAATATGAACCGCGTGTTATCGTCGCTTTGTATCTTCGCAATCTTTTAATCCCGAAAATGCGAACGCGAGGTCGCTTATCAAAACTTTTGCCTTTTTTATTTTTGCGCTATTAAATGTATACGTTATTTTCGCGAATGACTTTCCGGGGGTCTCCGCTGCCGCTCACGGTTCTTGGGTTTACCATTATGCGGAAGCGACCGGCGTTGGGCTGCGCCGACCGTTGTTTCGTGGGGTTCCGCATCCCGCTCGTTATTCCGTGATCGGCAATCTTTCTGACGGCAGCTCACGGACCCTTCCTGATTTGCGAGAGCAAACGGAGCTGTGGCAAAACTTCGCGAATTTTCGCTACGGAAAGTTTTTGACTCACTGGAGTTCCGAGCCTGCAGAATTAAAATGGTATTTGCAAATCTATTGCCGCAAGTACCGACAAACCGAAGGCGTCGTCGTGATGGAGTCCACTTCGTTGGTCGAAGAAAGCTTGAGCTCGGGTAACCCAGTGAAACATTCGGCGGCACAACCATGTCGCTAAATAGAGACCTCCGACTATTTAGAATCTTGATGGGAGCGCTTTCGCTCTGCGTATTCGCTTCGCTTTGGCCGAACTGGGAGCTTTATTTTAGCGCAGCACTTTATCCCAGTAAGCACACCCTGATTCAGAATTTTTTGCAGCAAGCATTGGGGCTACACATTGGCGTCGTGGTCAGTGGACTTTTGATCCTAGGAATTTTTCCGAGGCTTTGTTGTTTGATCCTGTGGCTGATGCTTTGGGGACTTGCGATCCTGCATCCGTCCGTCATGACGTCTGCAGACGAAATTCTGCGGATGTTTTTATTTTTAAGTATTTGGGCACCGCTGTGGCTTCAGCGTTTTAGTTTTTTATCGATCTACGTCGCGGGCGCAATCGGCAAGATCGTGACGGGCAGTGCATGGCTTCAAGGAACCGCGCTTGCCGCGATCATGGTCGATCCGAACTGGGGCCGATTCGTTCCCGGAAGTTTAGATGCTTACAGCGGCCCGATCGCTATCGCAAATTACCTTGTACTAGGATTTGAAATTTTGTTTCCGGTTCTGATTATTTCTGGTCGGTTACGCTGGCCCGTTATACTGATGGCCTTCTTGTTTCACCTTTCGATCGCGCTGCTCATGAAAAACCTGATGCTGTTTTCATTCGCGATGATCTGCGGGCTCGCGCTGTTTGCACCGCGTGCCCGCCGCCCGTGAAGCTCAGACGACTACTCGAGTCTGAGTACGCCTGCAGTATTTAATACGATAACGCCGTTCAGGCTTGAACCCGCTTCGACGGCACAATCGTGGCCATTGATCATGCCGTTTTTTTGAACTTGTTTGATGACCGCGATCACTTGAGCTTCGCCCAAACACGCCAATGCAGATTGAGAACACATAAGCGCGATCAAAATAAGAACTGATTTCATTCGAAAACTCCAGGGTAGTGGGCGTCAGTGATTGCAAAGGTATACTCGGGTTTAGCCCGCCGCTTTGTCAGGATTTCGTTTATTATGCAAGGGCTAGGGTAAGCGCAAGGGATCCGGGCGCCCTTCGTTCCAATGTGCATAATCTGCACATCATGTGCAAATTATGCACATGGCTGAAAACGCCCACCGCGAAACGGTCAGGTTTAAAATTTTCGAAGTAAATTTAAAAAGCGGACTTGATGGACCAGGACAAAAACCAGTCCGAGTCTATATTGGCGGAGCCTCTGCGCATATCGCGGAAGCCGTTGCCTATATAGATGCGGCGGTCGAAAGCGTAACCGATTTTTGCTTCGGCCTTCATTTTGTCAAATACGAAAGACCTGATGCCGATGGCGGCCTTTTTGTCTTCAATTGTTAGCCGCTCTTTGTCGTCAGTACGCTTTTCTAAGATGAAGCTCTGATTGTTCCAGTTGGCAGAAGTAAAATACTGCAGCGACTGCAACTGGCCGTAAGCGGCTTCGGCCGTGATTGCCGGACCCAATGCCGATAAAGAATACGCGAGCTCTTTATTTGGCGTCCACTGCAAAGATATAACCGGCAAACCTAACAAGGCCGTAAATCCCTCGGTTTTGTAAAAGTAAGCAACGCCCGGAAAGGGAATGTAATTTCCGAGGGGGCTATTATTCGACAAGAACAGAAACCAGGTCCAAAATCCGCCGGTCGCGCTGGGGATCCCGTACTGCAAGGTGATGTTGAAAATGGTGTCGCTCGCTTTGCCGGAAAAGTGATCGGTCGCGTAACCGATCGATCCGCGCGCGCCCCAGTTGCGATGACCCGAAAGCTGGTGAGTGTACTGAGTGCCGATTTCGGCTCTAGAAAATTCTTTTGGCGTCATCAGCCCGCCGCCGAGGTCGACCGCTTGATCAAGATTGGTGACCGCTCCGGCCATCGAAATCGCCAGATAGTCTTCGGCCGTTTGGTAAACGGGCAACGAAATATTCAGCCGGTGATCCATCGCGGTCGGTTTGCCATTGACGTAAATACCTTCTAGCGAAATTACCGGAAACGGGGGAGCTTGTGAGCTTAATCCGCCCAGCACGCTGAGCGATCGGCCAGCTTGTTCGTTCGCTTGATCGAGTGCGCGAACGAAACGTTTGATCTCTTCTTTGCATTCCAGCGAAAGAAGCGTTTCGTTTTTTTTGAGACACGCAACAACCGCACCTGGCGATTTGTCATTGGGACAGAAATTCTGAATCTGCCCCGTGCATGTTTCGAAGGCGGGCTCTGCCGCCTTCGTGATCGACGCGGTAAGCAGCGACGTCAATAATGACAAAAGTAATACGACGTTTATTTTAATTTGCAGGCTACTTCGCATCTATCGTCACGATAACTAAAGTATTTCCCCGCGCGATGCGAAGAGAGTTCGCACCTTTTTTTAGATTTTTTAAAACTTCGGTCGCTTTCGTAATTTGTTTTTTATTTACATCTAAAATTAGGTCGCCCACGCGAAGGCCCGCGAGCGAAGCCATGCTATTGCGCTCGATTTCGATGATCATCGGGTTTTTAATTTCTGCGGGGATCTGGTATTGCTCACGCAGTTCTTGGTTGATGTCTAAAACGGTGAAACCTAAATTGAACGGCGCCTTGTGGCCGGTGTAAGATTTTTCGGGCTCTTCTTGGCGCGCGATCGATGGCGTCAATGGTCTTTCGATGACGGTGACTTTTAAATTTACCGGTTTGCGTTCGCGGATGACCTTCATCGTCGCGGCGGAACCTTTTTTAGAATCCGAAACCGCATCGATCAATTCGGTGCTGCTGCGAATTTTTTTACCGTTAAAGTCGACGACGATATCGTAAGGTTTTGCTCCGCCTTTACCGGCAGGTCCTTTTGGATCGACGCTGGTGATAACGGCGCCTTCAGGTTCTTCCAAACCTAAATAGCTTGGGTCGATGCTCGGATCTAGGTCGCCGAGCCTTGCGCCGATGTAACCTTTTTCAACACGGCCGTTCTTTTCTAGCTGCGGAATGATCGCTTTGACTTCGTCGATCGGAATCGCGAAGCCGATGCCCTGCGCCCGCGCATCGATCGCGGAGTTCACGCCGATGACGTAGCCTTTCGTATTCACGAGCGGACCACCCGAATTGCCGGGGTTGATGCTCGCATCGGTTTGCAGCAATGGAATTTTATTGATCTCGCCGATTTCGCGGCCCTTGGAAGAAATAATTCCTTTAGTCATCGAGTGACCGTGGCCGTAGGGATTTCCGAACGCCGCAACCCATTCGCCGACTTCTAAATCTTTGCTGGTGCCGAGGGCCGCGACCGGTAGTTTTCCGTCCGGAGTGATTTTAATCAGCGCGATGTCTGAACGTTCGTCGAAGCCGATCACTTTGGCGTCGTATAATTTGTCGGCCTTTTCGGTCAACTGAACTTGAATGCCGTCCGCCCCTTGAATCACGTGATTATTGGTTACGATCAAGCCGTCTTCGCGGATAATAAAACCCGTTCCCAAACCGTAGGGACGTGGTTTGTTGCGTCCTTGCGGTGGCGCTTGCTGGCGTTGGCGCGGCATCATCGGCGCGCCGTAGAATTGTTCCAGCATCTCTAACATCGGGTCTTGAGGATTCATCCCGCCGCGATTCATTTTCGGAATGGCCAGCGTAGAAATGTTGACGACCGCAGGATTAATTACGCGTCCCAGTTCCACAAATAAATTTGCCGGAAGCGGCTCGCTCAGTTTCATTGCCGGAGGACTTTTTTGCGGGACTTGCGCGGTTGCTGGTGGAAGTGCGGTCGAGATCAAAGTAAGGGACAATAAAGCTGCGTTCCAGAGTTTCATCTTGGTCTTTCTTTGGCTTAAAGTGCTTGCCGAAATTAGGCTTGCACGAATTTCATCTGCAGATCATTAATCATGGATTCCAAAAACTTCCGTTCTTCTTCGGTCAGGTTATTTTTGGTTTTTTCTTTTAACATTAATAACAAATCGATATTGAATCTGGCCATATTTTTATCTTTGTCAACTTGACCACTGTCCGGGTCGGGGGCGAGTCCCATTGACATGCACGCACTGGACGCAATCGACATTGTTAAAATCGAAAAAGACGCTTCCATTTTTTCAGACATAACCGGTCCTTTTTAAGCCCTTAAATAGGGTAGTAGCCCATCAGTTTCTGCAAGCGCACCTGAATTGACGGATGGGATTTCATAAATAAGTTTTGCGTATAACCTTCGGGATTCACGATAAATAAATGACTTGAGCACGGCGGCGCTTTTATCGGTTGCGTCTGGGCAAGACCCTCGAGCCGCCACAAAACTTCGGCCAAACGAAAGCGATCATGCAACAGTTCCGCCGCGTGCAGATCGTTCTGAAAATAGATTTTGTGGGAGCTCGCGACCTTCACCAAGGTCCAAGCAAGGGGCGAAAAAATCTTCAAGAACGGCTGCTGCTTTTGATTCGCGAGCAAGAAATAATTCGGCGGCCAAAAATGATCGAGCAATCGCCCTAGTCCGACCAGCGCGTTCGCGATCGTGTTGGTCACTCCGAAGCGGAAGCTATCCATGCGTTGCAGATGACAAACTTGGTAAGCGACGACAGCTTCTAAATCTTCTGGCGAAAACTTTTCTAACAGGCCCATAGAAATTGCAAGCGTGCCCTTGCGCCACGAGTGGCTGACGCAAAAAGCCGTTTCGACTTTCGCCGGGATCAGGTAAACGCTCGGGTAAGCGATGCCCAAGTGATTAGTATATTTACTAATGGTCTCTTGCAAGTTCCAAGGGTCTTGGCCTTTTAACTCTTTGGCGTTCAGGCTGACCAAAATTTGACTTTCCCCGTAGAAGAAAACGAAGAAGTTCAAGCCGATCGCGAACAGAAAGCCAACGAATAAACCCAGTCGCTCGCCCAAGTTATAACCCAGCATCACCAGACCGAGTGAGCTCAGCAGAATAAATATCCAGACCTTGGTAGAGTTTGAAAGCATCCGCACATCATACACCGACCGAACTTTGAAGCAACATCAAGTAGTGCGAGGCGGCACAAGACTAAGCTTGCGAATGCAGTCTGAAAATTGTGAAATAGGTCCTGGTCTTATCGGAGGTATTTTGTGAGTGAAATTGATATCCTGGCCCTGAATGCTGCAATCAAACAAGAAAGCCAATTTGTTGAAAAGATGATGCTCGAAATTGGCAAAGTCGTCGTTGGGCAGAAGGACATGGTCGAAGGCATTATGATGGGGCTCTTAACCGGCGGACACATTCTGCTGGAAGGTGTGCCGGGCTTAGCAAAGACTTTGACTATCGCGACGGTGTCCCAAACCATTTCGCTGGATTTCCAACGGATTCAATTTACTCCGGATTTGCTTCCGACCGATTTAATCGGGACGTTGATTTTTAATCCAAAGACCGGCGAGTTTAATCCGCGCAAGGGCCCAGTTTTTACAAATATTGTTTTGGCCGACGAGATCAATCGAGCCCCCGCAAAAGTTCAGTCGGCATTGCTGGAAGCCATGGCAGAAAAGCAAGTCACCATCGGTGAGCAATCCTACAAATTAGAAAATCCGTTCTTGGTGTTGGCAACCCAAAATCCGCTCGAACAAGAGGGAACGTATCCATTACCGGAAGCACAGATGGATCGCT
>JACMRP010000329.1 GCA_014376325.1 Pseudobdellovibrionaceae bacterium | reverse complement strand
CCAATCAGTAAGACCGACGGGTATTTCCAAGTGATGGCAGATCCAGACTCAACCTGGGTCCAAGAAATCTTGGAATGTTTGCCCGCGGCTTTTCCGCGCTTGGTGACGAAATTATAAATTCCGCCTTTGCCGTTTTTGTCGCCCGTGTACCAGTTCTGTACCGTTGAATATTTGATTTCTGCATTATCGTGCGCGATCAGTTCGACGACGGCCGCGTGAAGTTGGTTTTCGTCCCGTTGCGGGGCCGTACAACCTTCCAGATAATTTACGAACGAGCCTTCGTCGGCAATCAGCAAAGTTCTTTCAAACTGGCCGGTGTCCTTTGCGTTGATACGGAAGTAAGTTGAAAGATCCATCGGACATCGAACGCCTTTCGGAATGTAACAAAACGATCCGTCCGTAAAGACGGCGGCGTTCAGGGCCGCATAGTAATTATCCGTAAACGGAACGACGGTACCAATGTATCGTTTTACCAAGTCAGGATGCTTTTGCACGGCTTCCGAAATAGAACAGAAAATGACGCCGGCTTTTTCTAATACTTCATTATGAGTCGTACCAACAGAAACCGAATCGAAGACCACGTCCACCGCGACGCCAGAAATCCTTTTTTGCTCCGTCAGCGGAATCCCGAGTTTTTCGAAAGTTTTAACAAGCTCTGGATCCAGATCGTCCATCGACTTAGGGCCTTCGACATTCTTCTTTGGTGCGGAATAATAAACTATATTTTGAAAATCAATTTTCGGATAATGAACGTGCGCCCACGTAGGCTCGGTCAACGTCTGCCAGTAACGGAAAGCTTTCAAACGGTAATCAAGCATCCAAGAGGGTTCACTCTTCTTTGATGATATCAATCGGATGACGTCTTCATTCAGACCCTTCGCGACCGCGTCCATTTCGATGTCGGTCGAAAAGCCCCATTTATATTCTGTATTATCCATTGATTGCCTCCTCTAACTGAACTTTGCGCTTCGGACTTTCGATAAGGAGTTCTTTTAATGTAATGCTAGCGTAAAAATCATTCAGTCTGTTTTGCAGGACCTGAACCGGAGAAATAATATTGCAGGTGCCGTACATATCGCAGGGATTTGTTTTGACCATGCACTTAGCCATCGCGGTTGGTCCGCCTTCAACGATTTCGAGCAAACTTAACATCGTTACTTTACTCAAATCTTTGGTGATCTGATATCCGCCGGTCGCGCCGTGCTCGACCCGCAGCAATCCATTTTGCGCCATCGCTTGCATCACCCGCGCGGTTGCATCGAATGGAGTGCTGAAACTATCAGACACTTCTTTCGCGGAAGTGAGTTCGCCGGGTATCTTTTGGCTTAAATACTTCAGCGCCATGAGCGCGTATTCAAGTTTGCGATTGATTTTATTCATCTTTGTTTCTCATCCAATTTCCTTAAAAGTGCTGCATGATAGGCAGATCCAAGATGCAAACTAATTGAAATACAATTGAAACACAAGGAGTATATACGCTCTATTTTAGCGTATATTACAGGCTTTTTAAGAAATTAGGAATAATTAGCTATTTTAAGTACTTAACACGATGTTGGTTAGTTGAAGAATCCTCGAATTTGGCGGATATCTAAGCAATTTTATGACTTAATTTATCAAGGTGCTTGGACCGGGGCTTCGTGGTAGTTCTAGCGCCCATGAGAGTTATCTTCCTAAGTGTTTTTATGGTCTTTATTTTGTTTATTGCTTTGTTGATCACCCGTTTTTGGGGTGCAGGCCAGCAGTACGCTGATTTTCAACATCCGTTTTTTAATAACGCAAGCCCCGTCATTTTCATCAAAGCTAAGTCCGAAGCAGATATAACCGAGGCCATCGCTGCGAAAGCGGACGTCGCTATTTGGCTGAACGTCGAAACGACCCACGACAAAAAAGTCATCGTCTTCAGTAAAGAGTTTTTGCAATCCGAAATGTCTTTAGAGTCTTATCGCGGGCCCCGCTCTATGGCTTACGACTTACAGAAGTTGCAACTCATTCACCCAGAAATGAAAGAGCTGAGGGAAGTCCTGACAAAATTCCCGAAGCAACGATTCTTGCTGAACTTAATGGACAATGTGGATCACGTTCATCTGTGGCTAACAGAGGCAACCAAGGGTCTTAAAGGTGAAAAACGTTTTATTCTTCAGTCCGATTACAATGTCGTTCTTAGCAGCATCAAAGAGATTGAGCCTTTTTGGCTGTACGGCAGCAGTCAGGCAGACTTAATGCGTTTTATGGCTTTCGAATCTATGTGGATTCTGCCGGCGGCACCGTTTAATGGCGACGTCTTCGTGTCCCCATTCAAATTGCTGAAGCGCCCCGCATTTAGTGATGACATCATCACCGATCTTCGTCGTCGCAAAAAGAAAATTGTCCTCGGACCCGCAGTGGATAAAGCAGAATTTGATGATGCCTCACGTCTGAAGGCCGACGGCATTGTTGTGGATAAACTTTCCGATTTTTCAGCTTGGACTAGACCATAGTCGCGCTAATTGGGTTGCCGCTCTGACGTTTTGGTTTTAGCCTGTCAGAATGAATTTAATTATCAATGTGGCAGAAGCCGCACCGAACGCACAAGTCGCAATGAACACCAACGCCGTCGAAGCCCT
>JACMRP010000051.1 GCA_014376325.1 Pseudobdellovibrionaceae bacterium | reverse complement strand
CTAACAACCACATAACTAAGAAAAAGGCCATCAAAGCGGTCATGAAATCCGCCAGGGCCACTTTCCAAGAACCACCATGGCCGCCGCCGGCGACAATGGTAATCTTTTTGATGACGATCGTTTGCTTCTTTTCAGCCATGGGTTAAGCAGCCTTCTTGATTTCTTTGGTTGCCTTGTCGACTTCGTCGAATGATGGACGTTCTTCCGGCATGATCGTACGGCGAGCGAACTCGACGCATACGATTGGCGGGGCGCCACGTTGGCAAGCAACTAACGCGTTCTTAATACATTCTAAGTAGCGACCTTCTGATTCAATATCCGCCGCCATTTTAGTAGCGGTTGGCTCGATCATTCCGTACGCGAAGAAAACTCCTAACATTGTTCCGACCAATGCATGGGAAACGTGCTCCCCGATGACTTCGGTACCTTCGGTCAAGTGACCCATCGTCTTTACGATACCGAGAACGGCCGCAACGATCCCCAGTCCTGGAAATCCCCCCGCGACCGCCGCAACCGCATGCTGCGCTAAATGTTCTTCGGCGTGAATCCCTTTAATGTCTCCGGATAACAAGTCATCGACATCGTACTGTGAAAGCTCTGCCGACAAAGTGATCTTCATCGTGTCACATAAAAAGTGAACCGCGTGATGGTTATGCATGAAACTTGGATAAGCTTTAAAAATTTCTGACTGCTCAGGGTTCTCGATGTGTTTCTCGATTCCTTGCGGTCCTTCTTTACGAAGCACTTGGAAAACTTGAAAGAGCATTTGCATAAGCTCAACGTAGTCTTTTTTCTGCGGGCCTTTTGCCGTCATTGCTTTGATGGAAAGCTTGATGCCCATCTTTACGATCTTCATTGGATTCGCAAGAACGTAAGCACCGAATGCCGCTCCACCGATGATCACCATCTCAAGGATTGCTGCCTCGATAATGACGTGCATCTGACCGCCACCAGCCATGTAGCCGCCGAATACGGTCGCGAAAACTATAATAATACCGACAAATCCCATGATTTACCTCTTGCGTACTGTATCGGCACATCACCCGTTGCTATTTAGAGACGTTTTGATAAACTTGCCCTTGGTCGAGCGTCCCAGAGATACCGGCAGGCCAGGTTAACGACTTTACTGAATCGTGGATTCAACCGAAAAGTAGACTAAATATAATGAAACCACTTCTTCGACTTTTTCTAAGCTTGATGTTCGCAATGACCGCACTGACCGGGACCTTGGTCCATGCGCAATCTGCAGGAGAGCTCGATCCCCTGCTCGCCGAAGTGAGCTTGTCACTTTACGAATGGAATCCAGGCCAAAGTGGCGACGTGACCATCAAGTTAAAATTGCCTGAAGGTTATCACGCGTACGAAGACATGTTCCGTTTGAAAATCACCTCCCCGGATGATTTTAAAATGGCACCCTTCAAACTTATAAACGTCGTCAATTTCTATGACAAGTTCAGCAAAAAAAATCGCCGCGGAGTTCAACAGAATTCTAGCATGACCGCGCACATCGAAGCTCCGTTGCAGTTTGTGGCCGACGCTAAAAAACTAAAGTTCGAGCTGACTTACCAAGTTTGCTCCGATTCATTTTGTTTATTTCCGGTGACGAAAAAACTAGAAACGTCGTTCAAACTCGTCGGCGCGCCCGCCGGGGCAACGATCAGTTCTTCCGATGCACCAATGAGCTCCATTAAAAAAGAAATCTTCTCGCAAGATTTTTTCGCGGAGACTTTGGCTAAGGGTGGATTCTTAGTTTTTGTATTGGCGTTCCTAGCCGGAATATTGACGAGCTTCACCCCGTGCATTTTTCCGATGATCCCGATCACGCTCGCAATCTTAGGGAACGATGCCGAAAAACGTTCGCGCTTACAGAATTTTCTGAACAGCTGCATTTACGTTTTAGGAATCGCGACGACTTATTCGCTGATCGGACTTGCCGCGGCTTCTAGCGGCGCATTGTTCGGCGCAAGTCTGGGCAATCCTTACGTGCTGACCGTTATTTGCATCGTGTTCTTTGCGATGTCACTTTCGATGTACGGTCTTTACGAAATCCAAGTCCCCGCCTTCATCCGCCAAAAATTCGGTGGACGAGTCAACACCCGCAGCTTTCACTTAACGACTTACTTAACCGGAATGTTTGCCGGCATCGTCGCAAGCCCTTGCGTGGGGCCGGTCCTGGTGACAATTTTGACTTACGTAGCGACCCATCAAAATAAAGTACTCGGATTTTTCCTGCTCTTTACTTACGCGGTGGGAATGGGTTTGATTTTCTTGGTTCTTGGACTCAGCAACCAAGTCACGCGACTACTGCCACGTTCTGGTCCGTGGATGGACGGTGTAAAGTTTATTCTTGGTTCACTGATGCTCGGGGCATTTTATTATTACTTAGATTTATTGGTTTCGGAGCGTTGGTTCGACGCCGCACTAGGTGCTGGACTGTTGACGATCGGAAGCGTGTTTGGCGCATTCGTCGCGGCCAAAAAACCGACCGAAGGACTGCGTAAGGGCCTGATGCTGGCAACGATGCTGATCGGAGTCGGTTACCTTGCGGTAGGTATATTCAATCTCCGCCCCGTGATAGAACATCGGTACATCAGCGAAGAAGGCATCGCAAAATCCAATCAGCTCGAGTGGCAACCGTACAGCGAAGAGCTTCTTAAAAAAGCCGCGCAAGATAAAAAGCCGGTCATCATCGATTTCTGGGCGGAGTGGTGCGCCGCCTGTCACGAGCTCGAGCAATTTACATTTACCGATCCCGAAGTTCGTGAACTTTCGAAAAACTTCGTGCTGTTGAAATTCGACGCGACGAAAACGTCCTCAGAACTTTCGCTGCTCAAAGAGAAATACAAAATTCAGGGATTACCGACATTGATATTTTACGGCAAAGAGGGCGACTGGCTCGAAGGGCTGACCCTGATGCAGTTTGAAAAAGCGCCGAAGTTCCTTCAGCGCTTGAATAAGGCCAGAAACTAAAATACGCTCCGCGTTAGCTAGAAGCGCTTGAGGCGCGAGATTTCCATCTTCGCTTCGTTCAGAGCTGCCTGAGACGCCGCCATCTGATTTTCTTTGTCCGCAAGCAAACGTTGCATGTGGTTCAAACGAACTTCGAAGCTTTTGATCACGTTGTTGTGACGATCGACCATCTCTTGAATTTTTGCATCGAGCGCTTTTCGCTCAGCCAGTTTCGCGTTGATCTGCTGGATTTTTTGCCCAGCTTCCATCGCGAGTCCGTTGTGGCTTGTTTCTAAGCGAGTTTGCGTCTGCTGAACGCGCTCAAACTTACCGTTCGAGGTTTTATTAGCTTCGTTTAGAGCCGCCGTCAGTTTGCTTAACTGGTCGTTCATACTCATGATTTGGCTTTTGATCTCGAAGATCTGGCGGTCCGTATTCAAGAATGTAGGATCGTTGCTTGGAGGCGGTGGAATAAGGCCTTCGCGACGGTGCGAAGAGGCATGATTCGAAGTGCTTTTCTTCTCGCCAAAAAGTTCAGGGTTGAGTTCCTTTTGCATGACTCCTCCTTCGGAATTTGCTAGGTAACTTATGCTAATTATTCTAGACGCGAAAAGCAATCATCTATGTTCTAAGTTTGATGGT
>JACMRP010000050.1 GCA_014376325.1 Pseudobdellovibrionaceae bacterium | reverse complement strand
TATTCAAAACCGACTCCGAAGTCGTAGGTGTAACAGTTGTTATCCAGAATCAACGCGCGACGTTCTTTTTCGGTAATGAGTTCCACCGTGTCCGAGCGGAACTTGTACAGTTTTCGAAGTTCGGCGCCATCAACCTGGTAAAGATAGTGACTGCCGATGCAAGGACCCTCGACGCACTGGCCGCTAAAAATTAAAAATTCGCGCTTTCCGTCGGCGAAGAGATCCGTAAAGAATGCCGGTGAGACGCGGATCACTTGGTCTTCCCCTTCCGTCGCCATCTCTGGCGGAAGCTTTGCCGAAGCGGCTTTACCTTCGTAACAAGCAGTGATGACCTTCGATTTTTTGTCATACACGATGAAATCCCCCTTGCTGTTCGGGATTTCCCAGAAATGGTCTGCATCCGCAGCCGTTGCTGATTTTATCTTTTGTAAATCGGTACAGGCAATCGCGGAGGGCACGTTTTCAAGAGCGTCGTTTTTCGTCGAGATAACGACCGCGTCGTAAAGTGACTTTTCTTGGAGTTTTTCGCCGACCTCCATATCTTCAGCAGCCTGTTCGCTCACGGAAGGTTCGTAGTACTTGCGTCCGCCAAATATGATTATACCGGAGAGCACGATTCCGAAGAGAGACAGCGATAGTCTTTTATTTTTCATACCAAATCTTCGGTTTGACGGCAGCGAGAGTCAAGCGACGGTTACTGGTGCCGCACCAGTTCGGTTTGTTCGCTCATATCGTCCGAATTTATCATGATGGTGCCGTCCGTAAACATCAACGTCCAGCGATTGTCTTTTTTAAGTTGCAGCGCAAGCTTATCGAGAAATTTTGACGAGATCGAATATATTTCGATGTCTTTCTTGCGGTGGATGTCGACCCCCGAAAGGTCGGCCAACAACGGCTGCGGATCCTTGTAAGTAAAAATCTTCAATTGGAGTGCCGCCTTCGACGCTTTGTGCACCTTCCTGGCTGAAGGATTGCCAATTTCGATCCACACTTTGACCCCGCCTTGAGGATTCGGAACGCTGAGGCATGGAGCATCCGGATCGGCTAGTCCCGTGGAAGAAAACTCAAGTTCCGGTTCGTAACTGAGCGCGTACGCCAGCACGCGCGTCAGCAAAAACTGCAGACTTTCGGAAGGATGTTGGGCTACACGAAAATCCAAACTTTCGTACACGGACTTTTCCATATCGGAGAGTTCGATTTTAAATCGGTAGAGCTTTGACGGAAGTGCCATTTGGCGAGTGTGCCACCGCTTGCGCCAATATTCAAAGCAATGCGTTGTTATTAGCGCCAAAGACTGTAAGGTCAGTTCAGACCCGCCTTCGCCTAAGGAAATTCATTGCTTCAAAAAAAGTTTGTCCTGTCCTGTGTATTTGCCGTTGTGATCATCATCGCGATCGGGACCGTCTCGGTCATGAAGTATCAGGAAGGGAGCCCCGGTACGGCCGCTGCGGGCGCTGGATTAATCGTGCTTGTTTTCATTGGTTGGATCGACCTCATTCGAACATTTGCTCATACAAAACGCATCGGTAAAATCTGGCCCAAACACTAAGCCCCCGATGATTGCAAAACTGAAATTTTGCCGTTAGCGTGATGGGATCATGAATAAACGCCCCACCTGGAAGCACATTCCCAAGCTGGCCATCGAAGCCATCGAGAGCAAATTTGCGTCACGCATCGTCGAAGTTCAGTCCATCGACGGTGGTTATTCCTCAATGGGTAGATTTCAGCTGATCTTTCATAACGGAACTCATTTGTTTGCGAAAGTAGATCATTCGGAAAACACCGCCAAGGGCCGTGACGCGTTTCGGGCCGAACTTTACAATTATCAGAACATTCCGCAGGTCGCGAATTTTGGTCCAGAGTACGCGGGCGTATTACGATTTGAAGAGTGGCATTTTATATTTCTGCAATGGATTCCGGATCGCGTTCAGACGCCGCCCTGGTCGACCTCGCAAGTGCATCACGTCGTCGACCGGCTGGTGCAACTTCATAGCACAAAGCCTTCAAAGTTTTTTGGAATGACCAAACCGCAACTGAAATTAACTCCGCAAAATAACTGGCGTCGACTGATCGAGAGCGAAACGCAGCTGCGTTCTTGGTCCACCATGTTCGAAGCCCCCTACAAAGAGCGCGCTTGGTTAAGTAAACATCAGGACCGCATCCTGGAACTTGAATCGATATCAAATACATTCACGTACGAAAAGTGTCCGGTCCATTTAGATTTGCGCTCCGACAACATTCTAATTTCTGACAAAGGAATTGTCACTTTCGTCGACTGGCCGTATTTGACTGTCGGGCCGAGATGGTTGGATCTGTGTTTTTGGCTGCCCGGCCTTGAAGTTGAGGGCGGGCCGCCTGCGGAAGAAGTGATCGCGTACTACGAAACAAAATGGCATCGCGGATTCCGCAAAGAAGAAATCGTGCTGGCGGCAATTTTGGTCTCTGGCTTCTTCGCTTTTTATTCGCACCAGCCAGAATTAAAAGGCCTTGCCGACCTTCGTGCCTTACAAAAAAGACAATTTCATCCTGCCTACGAATGGCTGAAGAGAGTCCTATGAAAGTAATTATTTTTGGTGCGAGCGGAATGGTCGGCCAAGGAGTTCTCCGCGAGTGTCTTTTAGATTCAGAAATTTCGGAAGTTTTGTGTGTCGGACGCTCGGCCTTACAGATAACTCATCCAAAATTAAAACAAATTCATTTGCCGGAACTCGATCAGCTCGAATCTCAATCTGGCGCCTTGAGCGGTTACGACGCGTGCCTCTTTACTCTTGGCGCGACCGCAGCTGGCAAAAACGAAGCGGAGTACTCAAAGATTAATTACGAACTGCCGGTGTTGATTGCACACTTGCTATTGAAGTTGAATCCCGGCATGTCTTTTGGTTACGTCTCGGGCACAGGCTGCGACGGCACCGAAAAAGGCCCTATCATGTGGGCACGGGTGAAGGGCAAAACCGAAAACGCGTTGATGAAGATGCCGTTCAAATCCGCAACGATGTTCCGCCCAGGAATGATTCTTTCTAAAAATGGCGAGGTCAGCAGTACAAAGATGTACCGTTACATATACAACGCGACAAAGCCGTTGCACAAACTGATTGAAACCTTTTTGCCGAAGTACTTGGTGACGACCGAACAAGTGGGCCGCGCGATGATCGATGCCGCAAAGAATCTGACGGGCCCAAACATATTTGAAATCCCAGAGATTCAGCGTCACGGCGGCTGACTGGGATTTTTATTTTTTCTTCGAGGTATTCGTCGCTCGCGGCTTCTAGAGGATTCATCCTTAGCTGTAGCCTGAACAAACACCGGCATCCATGCCGGGAATACCGAAAAGCTCGGGCTCCTGCCCTCGGCGCCTCTCGGCGCTCGCCCTGGTGGGCGACTTTCGCTATTCGCTTTCGGAGGAGTTTCAGCTTTGTTTCTTCGGCAATCCTGACTTCAGCGGCGCGATTCATTTTCGGGGAAGATAAATTATTTTTGGAAATGTGACATTCTCGCTTTAACAAAAATATTTTGAAAAGATGTTGACGTGTTTTCTCGCACGCTAATCGCCTCACCATCACGCGTTTTCGGAAGTTAGTTTCTGGAGTTTCAAAAAATCAAAACTAATTCTGGGGCGAAGGTATTAGGGGTTTCTAGCGGGGATTTTTATTAGGTCCGCATTCTTGTGAAATTCACCTTTGAGAAAGCCGTGTTATATCTCCTCTAACTTTTGCAGAGGAGATCGAGTGAAACAATGTAGCTTTGAATTTATGAATAATTTTCGACATTCATTTGGTGGATCCTTACTTGAAGGCAAACGTAAAACAGCGCGCACGCTATCGACAAAGAGGCCGATTCATCTAATTCTTAAAACTTCCCATTCTCGCTTTTTTAATCCTGGCAACAGGCCGCTTGTGGATCTGATTCAAGGTTGGGCTTCGCGCTTTAAAATTAAAGTACTTCGTACGTCTTTGAATTGGACACACATCCACATGATTATTTTAATTCCGAGTCGATCTGCATACAACGCATTCATCCGTGCGGTAACCGCCGCGATCGTGCAGAAAATCTGCAAAGCGAAAGGCCCAACCTTCAAAGGCATTTTTGAACTTCGCCCCTTCACGCGGATTCTTTCCTGGGGAAAAGATCTGAAGAACGTTTTTGCGTATCACGATCTGAATGATTTAGAGGCGTTTGGATACATAAAGCGCGAGAAGAAATCGAAAATTTGCAAGAAGGTGAAAGAGAATGAAGGGAGGAAAAGAACATAAAATCTGGCGAAAAAAAATGGGAAATGGAGCCAGAGCCTCCGGCGCCTAAAGCGAATAGCGAAAGTCGCCTACCAGGGCGAGCGCCAAAAGGCGCCGAGGGCAGGCGCCCGAGCTCTTCGCTGTTCCCGGCATGGATGCCGGCCCGACCGGAGAAGGCAACCGCAGGCAAAGATCCCTCCCCCGACGGTCACCCAAATCCAAACTAACAAGGACTGAGTAGGAAAAGCGACCTGGTTCTTTTTAGCATTCTGCGGCTGGTTCTTGGGATTTTTTCTTTTCGATGGCTTTTGAGGCGGCGATGCAGATGACTTCGGCCGGGTCTTCGCCGACGGCTGCGCCCGAACTCATAAAGTCTCCTTGACCTAAAAATTCGATGAAGGCCGCAGGACTTTTCCAAGCGCGGCCGTTGCCCACAAATGCAAACCAGCTATTGCCTTCGATCGGGATGATCGTGATTCCCATTTTCTCAACAACTTCCCACGCAGATGTGATATCGCGCGAAAATTTTCGAAGTGGGCGCTCGCCCTTTTCGGTGACTTCCCAAAGTTCTTTTTGTTTCACTTTTACGACGTGGCCTAAAACTTCACGAGCAATAAAAGTATCGAGTTCTCTTCCGGGTCTCATCTTGCGCCCCCTGTTTATGCTAGTAACTTCTTTTTAGCCGGAACTGCGAGGTACTGTCTAATGACGAAGGCAGAGCCCCGCGTTAATCGAACGAAAAAGATGAGCCACCATTCTGACGAAACACCTGAACTTGCGCGCATTCGAAAGCAAATTTTCAAGCACAAGATTCAATGTAACTTTTAAATTTAGATTCCATAGAGTCTCCGACCTCCGCGACCTTCGTCCAGTAAATGGTTTTACTTTTAAGCAAACCTGCCTACAATGAACCCATGAAAAAATATATTAGCCCGTTTCTCCTAGTAGCCGCCCTGATCATGAACGTCTCTGCCGAGGCAGCACTTTCGCCGATCTCCGTGAATATAGCGCCGCCGGTGCAATTTCCACCTTCCGATTTTAACGTCAACGGAATACGCGCCAGCGTCTTTTGGGGCCGCCACCGAGACGTCCGCGGAATTGACTTGGCTATTGGCGGTAATATCACAGAGCAAAGTTTTACCGGGATCGCCGTTTCGGGATTGTTCAATTATACCAAAGGCACAACCGACGCGATCGGAATGCAATTCGCTGGATTGACTAATATTAATACCAGCAAGACGAGTGTGTACGGCTTACAGTTTGCGCTCGGGGCAAATTACAATCAAGCGGCCTCGGAAGTCTGGGGCGTGCAGCTTGCGGCGCTTGCGAACGTGGCGCCGTTTACGGATATCTACGGATTCCAAATCGGTCTCTACAATCGGGCCAAAGATGTTTACGGCTTACAAATTGGTCTCGTAAACGTGGCGGATAATCTGCACGGAGTCCAAATCGGGCTCGCGAATTTTAATAAAAAAGGCCCTTTCGAAATTTCGCCGATCCTGAACGTCGGCTTCTAAATCTGTGCTCAAACTTTTGCGAAGTGAAAACTACCGAAGCATGCCCTGGAAAAATGGCGGCGGCAGCACTTCGCAGATCCAAATATTTCCGCAAGACGCGGACCCGGCTGGTGAATCATTTCTTTGGCGCCTGAGCTCTGCGGCCGTCACCGGCCCCGGTCCGTTTTCACTTTTCAAGGGCTACGATCGATGGTTGGTTATCCTCCGCGGCGATGGCCTGGTCCTCAACGGAACAAATCTACAATCAGAAAAGCCGTTTAAATTTTCTGGAGATGTTCCGATCCATTGCCAAATTCTTGGCGACGAGGTGATTGATCTCGGTTTGATCTACCG
>JACMRP010000328.1 GCA_014376325.1 Pseudobdellovibrionaceae bacterium | reverse complement strand
TCCAGCATGCTGACGTCAAAGCGCATATCTTCGATTGGGGCGACGATTTCTCCGTTTTCGACCCACATACATGCGTACCTGGTCATCCCGGTCACACGCGCGTTCTGTAGATCGCTCCAATTCAAATAGTGCAGGTTCGATAAGTAGAGTCCCGTCCCTAATTGCTTCAGAATTTCAGATTTCGATAAAGTTCCAGGAGCGATATCGAGCGCACGCGGACTTTCCCAAAGCGACGAAGCGAAGTTGCCGGGGACTCCGTACTCTTTGGCGCTCCTAGAATTTACTAACAGTTGCTGAAGCACGCCCTCGGTTATAATCGGTAAATGCTCCGCGGCAAGTTCGCCGAGGGAATTAAACCGCGGGGTCAGGCCCAGTTTGAAGTTTTCAGAAATCGAAAGCAGCGGAGACAAGGTTCGTTCTTTTTCCATTAACTTTTTGAAGGCGCAGGCGCCGTTTTTGTACTCGCGATAGCTGAGCGCTCCCATGTCGAAGATCTGGGATATTTCGCTGAGCGCTGCCGGAGCCAAATAAACTTTGTATTTACCTGGTTCGATTTTTTTGCTGGGACGGTTCAATAAGACCAACTGCCGCTGAGCCGATTGAACGCTTTCGTTGAAAGATTTTTGATTCCAGTGAAATGCGGCATAGGTTGATTTGACCGCGCGTTCGCCATCGTACAAAGAATAATCAACGAAAAAACTTTCGTTCGCAAACCAATGATCCTGGCCAAGCGAATTGCGATTGCCGTTAACGATCGTTCCGCCGGCATAAAGGCCCGCTAAATCCACTTCGGTGCCGGGACCGGCGATTGCCGGAATTAATTCTTCACCTTCTAGCAACTGCCCCGGATATTCTGCCAGACTGGTGCCGTGATTCGCGAAGGGAACCAAAAAAGGATCCACCGGCAAAAAATGCAAATCAGCGCGGGCTTCTTGAAGCAGCGTGCGTGCGGTCATCAGATCTTGGTCGACCACACCTTGGGCACTGAAAGATTTATTGGATCTTTTGCCATCGCACTGAAGCTCAAAATTCATTTCGCGTTGTAATACAGAAGTGTTTTGGCGGACTTTGCTTTGATTCCAGCGAACATAATCTGTTTCTTCGCCGCGAAATTCGACCGACAGCGTTTCGGATTTATTTAAATCCTGAAATAATGCTTCCGAAATAAATTTTAAAAGCTCACGACATTCGCCGTTGAAGTTCATGAAACTCATGAAAGGCCTCCGAACACTTCAACCGACCCAAACAAACAATAGGGAGAACCGTGCGCCACCCGGATAATCTGGCTAGGTTCGCCCTTACCGCAGGTTGGGGTGCCGTGGTTTTCGTAAAGCGAAGCTTCACCAACGGCTTTTAAATTGTTCCAGAATTCCAAAGTTTTACCCCGGTAATTGGGATTTTTTACGGTGCGGGTTATCTTTCCATTCTCGATCATCTGTCCGTACTCGCAGCTGAACTGAAACTTATTGCGGTAGTCATCAATGGACCAAGATTTATTTGTTTTAAGCAGCAGCCCGCGCTTCACCGAAGAAATCATTTGTTCCAGAGAACTTTGGCCAGGAAGTATGTTGATGTTTGCCATTCGATCGACGGGCGCGCGATTCCAGCTGGCCGCCCTGGCATTTGCGACGCCCGAAACTCCGAGGCGCGTTTGCGATTCTAAACTGCCGAGCCCACGAACCAAAACTCCGTCTTGAATTAAAAACTCTTTCGTTGCCGGATTGCCGACATCGTCAAAAGCGTACGATGCCAATTGATGTTCTTCGGTGGGATCGAAAATGACATTCAACAGGCTGGAGCCGTATTGCAGGCTTCCGAAATTAGCGGGCTTGACGAAGCTCCAACCGGCAAAATTTCTTTCATCACCGAGAATCCGATCGAGCTCGAGTGGATGGCCGATGGATTCATGTATCTGTAAAAGCATCTGGTCAGGCGCGATCAGCACGTCCATTATTTCGGTCGGACAGTTTTCTGCCGAAAGCAATTCAACCGCCTCATTGGCTATCGCACGGCAGCGGTTCAAAATAGATGCATCACGAAGAACTTCTGCTCCTTTTTGAAAGCTATTGCCGAAAGATCTGGTTTGAATGTCTTTGTCATCTTTGGCCGTCGCCTGAAAGAGAGTCGATACCATACTAAAGTTCTGCTCCGTTTCTGCGCCGGAGGAGGTCAAATAATAAATACTCGTTTCGGTCATGGTGGCGGAAGCAATTCGCGAAACAATCTTTTCAGAAATTTTCAATGCTTCTGATGCGTTCAACAAAATCTGAACGAGTTCTGCGATTCCGAGCGTGCTCAGCGCTTGTTCGTGCGGACTTTGGAACTTGCCTTTGGAATTGGGGCGCTGATCTAAATTGAATTCGTGCGCGCTAAAACGGGTCGACTGCGTCGAGAGTGTTTTAGCTTTCGTGAAAGCTTCTTTTAAACCATCCGATGTAAGATCGCTCGTCGCCGCGTAGCCGAAATGTCCTTCGACCATGACTTCGATCATGACACCTTGATCAATATTGCTGGTGTTCCGTTCCACATTTTCGTTCCTGACGAAGAGTCCCTTCGTCAGTTCGCGGTAATATCGGATCCCCACCCAGTCGACTTGTTTTTTGAAACTAGAAAGTGATTTTTCAAAATTAAAATGAGTCATGCCAACCTCCTACGCCTCATTCCAGGCCAGTTGTGGGTCTTCGCGCCTAGCCTGGACTACTAGGTTCTAGATCATAAAGCCCCAAAATGGCAGAATAAAGTCACCGAATGAAACCACAACGATTGCGCCTCTTATCAATTCTCTGCATCAATGTTTTAGTCAGCCCAAGCGTGGTTGAGTTATAATGGATCGCCTAGAGTTTCTGAGTCAAAAATGGGTTCGGTATCCCGCTCTTCAAAAGGGGTCGCTTTTTTTTGGGAGGCTTCAAGCATTTCACAAACGGATGCGATGGGAAGTTACGTTGGTCCGCGAAGGTAAAAACGAATTGAGGCAGTTCGATGAGCTCTTCATGCGCGAGCTCCCAGGGGTCGATCCATCTAAAATTTTAAACCTGGGCGATGTGGTGTCGGTGGCGTCAAATGGCGCGGTGACCTTGCTTGCGCCACAAAACGTGAAGTTGCCTTCTAGAACGATGCGCTTTGAGTATCTGCGGCTTTGGCCAGAATTTATTTATCACGTTCGTAAGTTTTTTGAAGACCAGCACTTCTTAGAAATTGCGACGCCGAGTCTCGTCGTCTGCCCGGGGACGGAACCCTCGCTTGATTATTTTAACACCGAATTCATCCGCGGTTCAAAACGCGAAAAATTATATTTGCCGACAAGTCCGGAGCTGCACTTAAAAAAAGCAATCGCCCTGGGCGGCGAGCGAATTTTTGAAATAAAGACCTGCTTCCGAAATGGCGAAGTAACGGACATTCACCAGCCTGAATTTACGTTGATCGAATGGTACCGAGCCTACGAAGGACTTCTGAGCATCAAGCGCGATATCGCGGCCCTCGTAAACTATTTGGTGCGACGAATGCCCACACTAAAATCGCCCGTCGCGTATGACAGTTTTACGATGCAAAAGCTGTTTCAAGAACACTGCAGCTTCGATTTAAAACCCGAAACCGGGCGCGACGAGCTGAAGTCACTGGCAGAAAAATTAAAGATTGATGTTTCCTCTGCCACCGAAATTGATGACTATTTCTTTTTGATCTTTATGAATCAAATTGAAAGTTCGCTAGTAGCAGAGCGGATTGTTTTCATCGAAAAATATCCCCCTTATCAGGCGGCGCTTGCACGCATAACCGAAGACGGTTGGGGTGATCGCATGGAGATCTACTGGCGCGGATTAGAAATCGCGAACGCATTCCATGAGCTCAACGATCCAAAAATTCAACGACAGCGGTTTGCCGAAGACCTTGCAAAGAAACAAAAGGCAAAGCGGGAACTCATTCCGATTGACCAAGAATTTTTGCAGTGCCTGGATGCGGG
>JACMRP010000327.1 GCA_014376325.1 Pseudobdellovibrionaceae bacterium | reverse complement strand
TCCCGCGAGCGCAACCCAGAACATATCTTTTTTGGGATTTTTCAAATTGCGAGCGTTCACCGGAACCGGTTTTGCCCAACCGAAAAAGATCGGAGAATTAAAAACGATCGCCATCAGCGGCAACGCCACGGTCCCCAGCATATCCATATGCACGACGGGATGCAACGTCAGTCGCCCCAACATTTCGGCGGTGTTATCGCCCAGCATCTTTGCGACGAAGCCATGCGCGTACTCGTGAAAGCAAAGTGCAAATAAAAAAGGAATGTAGTAAACACCAATTTTCGCGCCGATTTCCATCATGTCCATAGTGAAAAATCTTACCTACCCCCTGGACCCTTGTCTAGCGCCACACGTTATGACGCGGAACGTGGCCGTCCGGATTCGAAATTGCTTCGAGGCGCTCCACCAGCTAACTTTGAGAGGCTTTTTTTATACTACCTGAAGGAGTCTACGATGTCCCAGTCTGCCGATATTCGCCCCGCTTTAAGTATTTTGTCCGAAGATGAAAAGGCGTTTCAAGAGGCGGTCCGCAGTTTCGCCGAGAGCGAAATCAAACCTCACGTCGGGCGCATGGACGAAAAAGCAGAAATGGATCCGCAGATCGTTCGCAAGCTTTTTGAAATGGGCTTGATGGGAATCGAAACTCCGGAAAAATACGGAGGCGCGGGCTCCACCTTTACGATGGCTTGTTTAGCGGTGGAAGAGCTCGGACGCATCGACGGTTCAGTCAGCGTTTTGGTTGACGTGCAAAATACTTTAGTCACCAACGCATTTTTAAAATGGGGCACCGAAGCTCAGAAACAAAAGTACCTACCAAAAATGGCGACCGAGTGGGTTGGAGCTTACGCCCTTTCTGAAAGCTCTTCTGGTTCCGATGCCTTCGCGCTCAAACTGAAAGGCGAACTCAAAGGAGATAAATACGTTCTGAACGGCTCGAAACTGTGGATCACGAACGGCAAAGAGGCCCACGTGTTTATTTGTTTTGCGAATATCGACTTCGGCAAAGGTTATAAAGGCATCACCGCTTTTATCGTCGAAAAAGATTTCAAGGGATTTACCGTCGGCAAAAAAGAAGACAAACTCGGCATTCGCGCAAGCTCCACTTGCGAATTGCTTTTCGAAAACTGTGAAGTGCCGCTAGAAAACGTTTTGGGCGAAGTCGGCAAGGGCTACAAAATCGCGATCGAAACCTTGAACGAAGGTCGTATCGGTATCGGCGCCCAAATGGTCGGCATCGCCCAGGGAGCCTACGAGGCCGCACTCGGTTACGTAAAGTCTCGTGAACAATTCGGTAAAGCCATTGCGCAATTTCAAGGTGTGCAATTCCAACTTGCCGAAATGCGGATTGAGGTCGAAGCGGCCCGGTTGATGGTGTACAACGCGGCCCGATTAAAAGACGCGGGACTTGATTTTATTCAGTCTGCAGCGATGGCGAAATACTACGCGGCTCAAGCCGCGGCCTTCGTTACTTCGACCGCGGTCGATTTGTTTGGCGGCAATGGATTCACGAAAGAATACCCTGTCGAAAAGTTCTGGCGGGACGCGAAGATCGGTCAGATTTATGAAGGAACTTCGAACATGCAACTCCAGACAATCGCAAAAATGGAATTGGACAAATAAATGATGAAAGCCATCACGACAGTATTTTTTCTGATCGTGGTGAGCGGCACCGCCCTCGGACAAACCGCGGGCATTTTTCGACTCCATCTTGCAAATGAACCGGCCAATATTGATCCGCATCAACAGAAGTCGTCGGTCTCTAGTTATCTCTTGCAAGCACTTTACCGAAACATTTTTAGCTACGATGATTCTAAGGGCCTGATCCCCGATCTTGGCGAATCCTGCAAACGTGATGGCGCGCTCATCTTAGTTTGTAAATTAAAGAAAGACTTAAAGTGGTCCGACGGAAGCGTGCTGAACGCCCAAGACTTCTTAAAATCCTACCAACGCATTTTAGACCCGAAGAATAATTCTCCTCGCGCAGATCTGCTATTTAAGATCAAAAACGCCCCGGCGATTTACAAGGGTCAGAAAAAAATCGAAAGCTTGGGGATCACGGTGCCGGACGTGCTCACTCTACGCTTTGAATTTGAAGAAAAAGATCCTGACTTTGAATACATTCTATCGAGTTCGCTGCTGTCCCCGATCAAAAATACCGAAAGTCCTGGGCCCGATGCAAAAAAACTCATTACGAATGGCCCTTACAAAATCACCGAATGGATCCCTGGCCAAAAAATCGTGTTAGGGAGTAATTCAGCATACGCTAATGGCAATCCTAGGAAACGGCCGCCGGTCGAAATGCTTTTCATTAGCGAAGACAGCGTCGCCCTGCAGTTGTACGAAAAAAATCAGCTGAGCTTCCTCCGCAGACTGCCGACGCTGTACGTTCCAAAATTTAAAAAGCGTGCAGATTTTCTTTGGCTGCCGGTGATTCGATTTGATTACTTCGGCTTTGGGCCCGCGCTCAAAGATCATCCGAAAATCCGTGAGGCATTGGCGCTTTCACTGAATTATCCGGAAATGCAGAAAATTTATTCTTCGGAAGGAACTCCGGGGTGCCCAGGCGTTCCGCGTTCGTGGATCGATGAAGACTTATGTTTCAAGATGGATGTCAAAAAAGCGAAAGCGGCTTGGTCTGAAGATAAAAGCAAGCCGATGGATTTGAAATTGATGTACTCAAGCCAAGGGGGCGATGATCATCGTCGCGGTACGGAGTGGATGCAGTCACAGTGGAAACAGAATCTAGGCTTCGATTTGCAGATCCTGCTTCGCGAAAACAAAGTTTACCTTTCGGAGCTGCAACAGAATCCACCAGCAATTTTTCGAAAGGGAGTGGCGCCCGATCGTCCCACTTGTCTTGCGGTCCTTGAAACTTTTGCGGACTGGAGTCCCGAAAATTACATTCAGATGAAGGATCCAGAATTTCAATCGAACTTGAAGGCCCTTGGCGAATCCAGCTCTGAGTCCGAAAAAAAGAAACTCTGCACTCAGGGAATCAAGTACCTGACCGATCGATTCTGGATTATTCCAACGGGATCCATCCACTTTGCGATGCTGGCGAAGACCAACTTTAAGGGCTGGAAGATAAACTCTATGAATCAGCTGGATCTTTCTGCGTTGGAGTTCATCCAAAAATGAAGTGGTTCATCTTGGCCTTCATGACGATGTTCACGTTCGTGATTCAGGCTAAGGTTGTTCAGAATACGGTGGCTAGCGAAACGGAGACCTGGAAGGTCATCACCGTCGACTGGCCGCCGTACACGACGGAAGGAGCTGCCGATCAAGGGGCGGCCGCAAAAGCATTTGCCGAAGTCATGGCGACGGTTGGGGTAAAGATAGAATATTTGTTTCTTCCGTGGACCCGCGGGATCAAGGAGTCGCAGAAAAAAGAATTCGTTGGCTTGTATCCGGTTTGGGATGGCAACAACTTTGCCGGTCGTAAAAACTCTCAATTGCTTTTTTCATCTCCGATCGTTTTCGTTCATCATAAAAGCAAACAGTACAAGTGGAAGACCCTGAATGATTTCAAAGGACTGAGCGTCGGCGTCGTTGACGGTTATGGATATCCCGCAGACATCTTAGATTTCGGAAGAAGGGGCGTCTACAGTTTGAACGTTGTCGGGACCGATGAGCAAAATCTGCGAATGCTGAATTTCAAACGGATCGACGTGACCGTTGCGGACTTGTTCAATGCGAGGTATTTGACCGAAATCCGCTTTCCAGAGCTGCGTGAAAATCTAGTGATTGATCCTAAGATTTATAAGAAAGCGGGACTCTACATATCACTGAAAAATGATTCGAAATACCCTGAGCGCATCGCGAAGATCGGAATGGCCCTGAAAAACTTACCCATGCAAGCCAGGGTCGATGAACTCTTGGCGGAGACTTTTCCAAAAACGTCTCAACCTGAAACAAAAAACCTCGCAAAACCCTCAAAAAATCCCTGAACAAGACATTCATCCCCACAACTTTTGTCTCAACTTTTTAGGACCAAGGCCGATAAGTCTAACATCTAGTCTTGATACAACGCTGTAACAAGACGAATGAAACGAACTAGTGAAACGAACTCAAAGGGGATTTTCGAATGGCTGAAAATAAGAAACCAGAAGTGAAACACGAAAAACAAGTTCCAAGCAACGTGATCCAGTTGGGACCAACGAAATGCATTTCTGAAGGCTGCAGCAAAAAGCCCGAAAAGGCGAGCTTCTGCGGAGAACACTTCACGTGGTTCAAAGCTGGTTTAATCACGAAAGACGGCGCGAAAGCGGCGGACTTCGAAAAGAAACATTATCAATTTAATCGAGTTAAAAAAGTCGCTTAATTGTTCTGACCAGTTACTCTCATTGGGCTCTCGCGAGCCAAAACCTTGCAAATTCATTTCCGTTGGCCGAGGCTGATCATGACGATCGGCCTTTTCCTTTTTACGGAAAAGTCCCCCAGAATGCGACGAGCAACACAAAACCCACGATGAAATATTTAAAACTGACTTTAAAAGCTTCTTGTAACGTCATGCCTATTCTTCGGTAAATTCCTCTGTTAGGATAAACCCGCAGGTCCTAGGTCGGGATCTGGTTTTGGTGTGGAGGCTTTCGAATGAAAAAAGCGGTTCTGATAACCGGTGCGGGTTCGGGCATCGGCAAGGCAACGGCGCTAGAATTTTCTAAAAACGGATACTTCGTTCACCTGATGGGCCGGGACAAACAAAAACTCGAAGACGTGGCTCTGCATTGCCGTGCGGGTGCGGCGCTGATGTCGTGTGATTTGACCGACGTCGCGGCCGTCACAAAACGCGTCGGCGAGATCATCGAAAATCCTTTGTACCAAGTGGAAGTCCTCGTCAACAACGCGGGAATTTTTAAAACTCATACCATCGAAGATAGTTCGGATGAAATGTGGCGCGAACAATTCGAAGTCAATATGCTAGCGCCCATGCGGCTGACCCGTCTGCTGACGCCTTATTTTAAAAAGCATCGCCGAGGCTCGGTCGTGAATGTATCTTCGACTTTGGGCATGCGACCCTCCGGCGCGACGGGGGCTTACTCTGCTTCTAAGGCGGCTTTGAATAACTGGACGCAGTTGTTAGCACAAGAACTTGGGCCTCTCGGCATCCGCGTGAATTGCGTGTGCCCGGGCTTGGTGGACACGCCGATTCACCCGTTCCATTTGCTTGAGGGCGCCGCCAAAGACGAAGCACTGAAAGGCATGGCGCACTTACAACCGCTCGGCCGCATCGGCACACCGGAAGACGTCGCGCGCAGCATTTATTTCGTGGGCTCAGACCTTTCGGGATGGACCACGGGGGCCATCATGGCCGTTGACGGCGGGATTAATTTAACGTGAGAAAAACCTTGCTCGTCACCGAACGATTTTCGGCAGCCCACTTATACCACCAACCGAAGTGGGGTAAAAAACAGAATCAGGAAAAGTTTGGTAAGTGCTTTACGGAATTCGGTCACGGACATAACTACCGCGTGGAAGCCGCCTTTACGGAAAACGCGGGACCTCTAGAGGATCTAGAACAAGCACTGCGCTTAGTGGTTGGCTTGCTCGATCACCAGCATTTGAATTTTGTGATTCCTGAGTTTAAAACCGCGATTCCTACGACCGAGAACATTGCGCTTTTCTGTCTTGAGAAACTAAAGATGGCCTCACCGTCGGGAGAAGTGGTTTCGCTGCGGCTTTATGAGATGGATGATCTTTGGGTGGAAGTTACTTCGGCGTAATCAGGATCGATTCGGCGGAACGTTCCGCGGGTCCGTGGAAGACGGCTTCGATGTTGTTTCCGTCAGGATCTAAGATGAAGGCCGCATAATATCCCGGATCGTACGGGCGTTCGCCCGGCGCTCCATTTTCGGTACCGCCCGCGCCGATGGCTGCCTTGTGGAACGCTTGCACCGTCTCGTGATCTGGAACTTGGAATGCGAGATGAATGTGCGAGAGCTTGCTCGTCTCGGTGGCTTGGGTGACGAAGATTTCGTCGGAGCCGAAGTGATGGGCGTCGCCGTTGTTCAAAGATTTTCCGATGGATTCGAGAATCGCCTTGTAGAATTTTCGGCTTTTCTCTAAATCGGAAACTACGATGTGAACGTGATCTATCAGTCTGCCTAAATGAAGTTCCATGAATAAAAGATAACGCGTAATTTTATATGGGTCATCGTGATTGGTACGAAACTCTTTAGCGGAGAAGCTCTGCGGCATCGAGTTCCCCTTTGAAAAAGCCTGCTTGAATTCAGAATAGCTCAATTCGATGGATGACCTGCGTTGCTATAATATTGTCGATTCTGGGGAAAAGCGGATTTGCAATGGGGCGCCAAAATATTTTTAGACAATCAGCTTTGCTTCCGAACAGAAGTGATGTCGAACGAGCTGATGCTATTTTTTCTAAATTTAAGTCTGGATTCCGGGAAGCCCTGCGTAAATAAATTTAATTTAAAATAGTTCTTGCTGCGGGATTTTGAGTTGTTATTTGCGGCTGTGCTTTGATTATTTTTCTTCTGTGAGGCCGTTCTCAATCGTTGAGAAATATTTCAGCCTGCGACCGGCAGAGCATCTTAAAACCAATCTCTGTCTTCATCTGGAAAAACCTCACGCATTCACGGAAAACCTAAATTCTCCTGTGAAATAGCTGTTGTATGAATCTTATACGAGAAGTAAATCGGAGGTGCTTATGAAGCAGATCGAAACGACTATAGAATCTAAAGTCGCAGAAGTTAGAAATTTCGAACCGCTGAATTTTTCGGCGCTATCATCGGAGCTTCTTATACAAGGCTTCGACCTCGCCGTGCTGAATGACAAAAAAGCCACGCACATTGTCTTGCAGTACATTCACGAGATCACCGACCGAAATTTGCACTTCGAAAGCGGGTACGAATCAGTTTACAAACTTCTGACCAAACGCCATAAATATTCCAGCAACCAAGCTTACGACCGCATTGATGCGGCTCGGGTGCTTAAGAATAATCCAGAAGTTATAGACAAAGTTCAGGAGGGCTCTTTGAACCTTACTCAGCTGATCAAAGTAGGTCAGTGCATTAAGCAAGAGCTCAAAGCCGGAAGAGAAATCAGCGCGGAAAAGTCCGAAAGTATCTTCGCGCAGATTGAAAATAAAACTATATTCGAGACGGAGAAAGTTCTGGCCGTCGAAATGGACTTTAAGCCGAGAGTATTTCAGAAAATCACTCCGCAAAAGAATGATACCGTGACGGCACTTTTGGTTTTTACGACAGAAGACTGCGAATTGATTTTACGCGCGCAGAAAGCAATATCGCATTCTGTCCCCAACAATGATTTAGGCAAAGCATTTGCGTTTCTTGCTAAGGCGCAACTGCAAAAGGTGGACGGCAAAGCGAAGGCCACTGATCGGAGATCTGCCAAGAATCCAGACTCCAGATCCAACTCAAGTTCAACGCAAAGCTTCCCTGATTCCAGACTCGAATCGCTCCCCCGCAGAAAACGCCGTTACATCTCTATAAAAATTCGAAGGCAGCTAGAAACCGGCAGCAAGAGCATTTCTAACTTTTGCTTGCAGGTGGATCACATCACGCCGCTCGCTTGCGGTGGCTCGGATCAAATTCGGAATCTTAGGGTCCTCTGTGGATTTCACAATCGAGAGCGCCTTAAACCCCGCATCAAAGCGGTTGCCCGCGACATAATCCGTGATGTCCCCTCCTACTTCGGTTAAACTCCCTCTCATGAGTGACTCTCCCGACAAATTGGTACGACTGTCCAAACTGATGGCTGAAAAAGGCCTGTGCTCACGCCGTGAAGCCGATGTTTACATCGAAAAAGGCTTGGTGATGGTCGATGGCATTCGCGTTTCGGTCCTCGGCACGAAGGTGTCACCCGATGCTCGCGTAACGCTCGAAGCTTCGGCAATGCGCAACCAGAAAAGTCTTGCGACCATTCTCGTGAACAAACCGGTTGGCTACGTTTCGGCTCAACCCGAAGACAATTATCAGCCCGCGGTGAAGCTCATCACGAAAGAGAATCAATACGGCAGCACGGCCGAACTTAGACCCGAGCACTTCGACGGACTCGCCGTAGCTGGAAGACTCGATATCGACTCGCAAGGTTTGCTTATTTTCACTCAAGACGGCCGCGTCGCGAAGCAATTGATTGGTGAAAACTCGCTCGTCGACAAAGAATACCTCGTGCGCGTCAGTGGCCTACTTCCGAAGGATAAATTGCAACTGCTGCGTCACGGACTCGAACTCGACGGCAAGCCGTTGAAGCCCGCCATCGTTGAATGGCTGAATGACGATCAACTCCGCATCGTCTTGAACGAAGGAAAAAAACGCCAGATTCGCCGCATGTGCGAAATGGTAGGACTGACGGTGCGCGGCCTAAAGCGTGTTCGCGTGGGCAACGTCGTCCTCGGCAATTTGCCCGAGGGACAATGGCGATTTCTCGAGCCGGGCGAAGGCTTCTAACACCTGTTTTTTTTTAAATTTAGCTAGCCTTCCGTCCAGGATCATTGAACAATCTTGGTCTAAACCCAAAGGCTTTGTGAAATTGCAGATCACGTGGAGGACCGCTCATGAAAATAATTTTGACCGTCGTATTGAATTTGGCTTTCATCGCCACCGCGCACGCGAAAACTTTCATCTACTGCTCCGAAGGCAGCCCAAGCTCCTTTAATCCGCAGTTAGTCACTGACGGCACTTCGTTGAACACGACCCATCCAGTTTACGAGGGCCTCGTCGAATTCGACAACGGCACCACGAACGTAATTCCGGCACTTGCAGAATCCTACACCATTTCAAAAGATAAATTGGTGTACACTTTCAAACTTCGTAAGGGTGTGAAGTTCCACACGACGAAAGATTTTACGCCGAAGCGTGAGTTGAATGCCGACGACGTGGTTTTCTCATTCGATCGCCAGTTTTCAAAAACAAATCCGTACCACGCGGTCAGCGGCGGTAACTACGAATACTTCCAAGGCATGGAGATGGGCAAAGTGATCAAGTCGATCACCGCAAAAGATCCGATGACGGTCGAAATCGCGCTCAATTATCCAGAGGCTCCGTTTTTAGCGAACCTCGCGATGCCGTTCATGAATATCCTTTCCAAAGAATACGCGGATCAGCTTTCGGCCGCGAACAAAAAAGAATTTATGGATTTAAATCCAGTGGGTACCGGGCCGTTTGTTTTTCAGTCTTACGCGAAGGGCAGCACCGTTCGCTTCGGCGGTTTCGACGCTTACTGGGGCAAAAAAGGCAACATCGACAAATTGATTTTCACGATCACTCCAGATTCCAGCGTGCGGGCGCAGAAGCTTAAAACCGGCGAATGTCAGTTCATGACGGACCCGGCGCCGGCAGATTTGGCCGCACTGAAAGCCGACGCAAAACTCAACGTGATCAGCGCACCCGGCATGAATGTCGGATACCTCGCGATGAACGTGACGAAAAAGCCTTTTGATAATCTGCTCGTGCGTAAAGCAATCAACCACGCGCTCAATCGGAAAGCCTACATCGACGCTATCTTTTTGGGTAACGCGACCATCGCGAAGAATCCGTTTCCGCCATCGATCTGGTCTTACAACGACGCGATCAAAGATTACGAATACTCTCCAGAAAAAGCGAAGGCCTTGCTGAAGCAAGCGGGACTCGCCGACGGTTTCGAAACCGAAATGTGGACGATGCCGGTATCCCGTCCCTACAATCCGAACGGTAAAAAGCTGGGCGAGATGATGCAGGCCGATCTTGCGAAAGTCGGAATCAAAATCAAACTTGTCAGCTTCGACTGGCCGACTTATTTATCGAAATCAAAGCTCGGCGAACACACTTTGATTCAATTTGGTTGGACCGGTGATAATGGCGATCCGGATAACTTCCTGAATGTTTTATTAGGGTGCGCGAGCGTTCAAACGGGATCGAACTACTCCCGCTGGTGTCATAAACCTTTCAACGATCTGATCGTTGAGGCAAAGAAAAACACCGACATTAAAAAACGCACCGAGCTCTATAAAAAGGCCCAAGTCATTTTCAAAGATGATGCACCGTGGGTGACTTTAGATCATTCGAGCGTTTACCGGGCAATGTCGAAAAATATCAAAGGATACAAAATGGATCCTTTGGGTGCGGACATTTTTAATAAAGTGACCGTCGAATAATGTTTGCCTTTTTCGGGAAGAAAATTTTGGACATGGCGATCACCTTACTCGGGATCACGTTCATTTGTTTCTTGCTGGTACGACTTGTGCCTGGCGACCCCGTTCTGTTGATGGCCGGTGAACGCGGCATGGATCCGACCGCCTACGCGGAAGCGAAGGCGCGCATGGGTCTGGATAAACCCGTTTACGTGCAGTTTGTCGATTACCTCACAAAAGTCGTGCAGGGGGACCTTGGCACTTCGGCAGTTTCGAAAGCAAGTGTCTGGTCCGAGTTCAAAGAAAGATTCCCCGCAACTTTAGAGTTAAGCCTTGTGGGTCTCGTCTTCGCGACGCTGATCGCGATCCCGTTCGGGATCTTGGCGGCGCTGAAGAAAAATACCTTCTTTGATTATTTTTTAATGGGCGGCTCGCTGACCGGATATTCGATGCCGATTTTTTGGTGGGGCCTCGTTCTTATTTTAGTTTTCTCGGTGAAACTCGGTATTACCCC
>JACMRP010000326.1 GCA_014376325.1 Pseudobdellovibrionaceae bacterium | reverse complement strand
TGATCAACTTGACTTCAGAGGGTGATTTTCGTAACTCTATGCGTTCTCAATTCCTGAAACTGTTCAAACAACGGAGTTTTTAAAAATGACAAGTGATTCTTTGCTGTTAGTTCCTGCGATCGCGGGGGCTGTAGGTCTTGTTGTAGCTTTGGTTTTGTACTTCCGCGTGAAGTCTCAACCTGTCGGTAACGAAACGATGAACCGCATCGCCCAGTACATTCGCGAAGGCTCTATGGCCTTTCTTTCTCGCGAATACAAAGTGCTCGCGGTGTACGCCGTGGTTGTCAGCATTGCCCTTGGATTTTCGCTCGGTTGGTTGTCTGCAGGCTGTTTTGTACTTGGCGCTTTCTTAAGCTTACTTGCCGGTTTCTTCGGGATGAAGGCCGCGACTTACGCAAACGTTCGCACGACCCAAGCAGCACGCGATGGTTCGAAATCGAAAGCCTTGTTGGTCGCCCTTGATGGTGGCGCCGTGATGGGTCTTTCGGTTGCGGGTTTGGCTCTTCTTGGTTTGGGAATCCTTTACCAAATTTACCGTGGCACTCCAGAAGTCAGCACGGTTTTGCATTCGTTCGCGGTCGGCGCTTCTTCGATCGCTCTGTTCGCACGCATCGGTGGTGGTATCTACACGAAAGCTGCTGACGTCGGCGCGGACATCGCGGGTAAAGTCATCGAAGGCATTCCTGAAGATGACCCTCGGAATCCGGGCGTCGTTGCCGATAACGTGGGTGACAATGTTGGTGACGTTGCCGGCATGGGAGCAGATATTTACGAATCTATGGTTGCAGCTATCGTTGCGGCCATGGCGATCGCGATCACCGCTCCGGTTGAATCCTTGAGCGCACTGACTTCGGAAGCGGACATCTTGCGTCCTTCAGCAATCTTTTTGCCTTTGGGACTTTCGGCTTTGGGCATGATCATTTCTTTAGTCGTTATTTTCATCACTCGAATGTTCAGCAATTTTGCGCCAGCCGCAGTTTTGCGAAACGCTTTGATTATTCCGCCGATCTTGCTGACTCTAGCATCTTACATTTTAATGCCGATTTTTGGTTTGAACCAATCCGTGACTTGGGCTTTGGCTGCGGGCGCGATCGGTGGCGCATTGATTGGTTTAATTACTGAATACTATACGGCGGCCCGTCCAATCAGACTTGTTGCTGAAGCTTCTTTAACCGGTGCCGGCACGAACGTGATTCGTGGCTTGGCAGTGGGTATGGAATCGGTCGCGATCCCGATGATTATCGTGGTCATTGCGGCTTACGTTTCTGATCATTACTTGGGTCTTTACGGAATCGCGATTGCGGCCGTGGGAATGCTTGCGGGCACCGCGGTTGTCATGACGGTCGATGCCTACGGACCAATCGCGGACAACGCGGGCGGAATTTCTGAAATGTCGGGACTCGGCAAAGACGTTCGTGACATCACGGATGAACTCGATGCGGTTGGAAATACGACGGCGGCGATCGGTAAAGGATTCGCGATTGGTTCAGCGATCTTGACTGTGGTCGCGTTGTTTTCGGCTTTCAATATCGAAGTCAATCACGCGCGTGCTTTAGCGAACTTAGGTAAAATCAATTTGGATCTGACTTCTTCAGGCGTTCTGATCGGATTGCTGATCGGCTCCATCCTTCCGTTCCTAGTCGGAGCATCAACGATGACAGCGGTTGGTAATGCGGCTCAAAAAATCGTGACCGAAATCGGCCGTCAGTTCAAAGAAATCCCGGGTCTTCTTCAAGGCACTGCGGATCCTGAACCTGCAAAGATTGTCGACATCGCAACTAAAGCGGCGTTGAAAGAAATGATCGTTCCAGGATTGATCGCGGTTCTTGCTCCCGTAGCAGTTGGTTTCTTATTAGGGCCAACGGCGCTTGCGGGAATGCTCGCCGGTTCTTTAGCGGTTGGTGCAACAATGTCGCTGTTCATGGCGAATGCCGGTGGAGCTTGGGACAACGCTAAGAAGTACATCGAAAAAGGAAAACTTCCTGGCCACAAAAAAGGCTCTGACGCCCACAAAAATGCGGTTGTCGGCGATACCGTCGGCGATCCGTTCAAAGACACTTCAGGCCCGGGCGTAGCCATCCTGATCAAAGTCATGAGCGTAGTTTCTTTGCTCATCGCAGGCTTGGTAGCAACCGTCGGCGGCTAACAAAAGGTACGCCCTTCTTTTTGGGCATGCAGTGCGAAAAAACCCTGTCGAAGATTCTTCGGCGGGTTTTTTTTATGGAAGAATAAACGCCGTGCAAATTTTCGAGTTTCGACCCCGCCCCTAATGCTACGTCAACAATCGGTCCTTCACGAATGTACTCTTGAAAAACTTTTTTACTGAGCACTCCGGCGTTTTCGGGGATATTCGAAATTTCAAGGCCCCGCGCCGTCATCCGCGAGTTTTTTAAGGGCCGCGTCCCCGCTCGAGATCATTTTT
>JACMRP010000325.1 GCA_014376325.1 Pseudobdellovibrionaceae bacterium | reverse complement strand
GTACCACGACCTTTTGAGACGCAAATTCACGGCCTTTTAAAATGCAGCAGAGATTGAGGAACGGACGCTAATGGCCTCGCGGCGACTCATACTTGCTACGTGGGCGCACCAAAATTAAATCGCACGCGCGCGGCTGAAAAAATTTTTGAAGATCACGAGTGAGGTCAATGGAGAGTTGAAAAATGCCCGCAAGAAATATTTTTAGGAATTATATTTTTACGCACAGCTTCTCCGCTAAGGAGATTTTCTGAAGAACTTTTGCTGTACGCTCGGGAGAAATTAATAAAACTTCTTCCAGTACGTTGGAAATAAAATAGTTTAAAAATGCTTTGGAATTGGTGAATTGCATCCGAGTTCGGAATTGCTTTTCGCTTCCAGTTGATTTGCTTTATAACACATATACATCGCACCTAAACCGGTTCCGACGTTTGCGGCGACGCTGGCCCAGTCCGTGAATCTTGCCGGCGCAGAACCGCCGCCACCGCGTTGGCTCTCAGAATACTTTTTCCGATAATCCGCAAGCAAACTTTTGCAATCTCCGCCTCCAGAGGTAGCGCCGCTCCGATCGAGACGCCCGGGCCGCTCTAAATCACCCGCTTTAATTCCGTCACTTCTTTATCGAGTTCTCGCTTCGTTTTTTTCTGATCGCTCAGCTCGCGCTTCAAATCTTTTTCTGACCCCAGAAGTTCACGCACTTCGTCCAAAACATTCGTCGCACCTACGCCCGCAAGCTGGGGAACATTGCACGATTGCATACCGCCGTATTCCCCCGTTCCCCACTGAGTCTGATTTTGCATCCCTTGTGCGAACGCCGAAGAACTCCAATATATAAGAACAAAAATCAGTGCACGCATTTCGCACGTTCTGTTCTGAGTTAACAGGTTACGTGATGAATCTTATTGAAATGTGGAAGTCTCATTAGAGTGCACCGGACGACGAGTTATAAATATCGCAGGACCCCGATGACTCAGTCATCTCCGTGGTGCATTTGAGTCGTTAAATCAACCAACGCCCTACTGTGACAAAAATTTCACACGATTATTCGTTTCATTGAGAAAGATGTTCCATATTGTTTCAATAATTCCCAAATAGGATTTTTTTCGAAGGAACGAGATTAATACAAACCATTCGCGGCCATTATCAAACGACCGCGACTTACAAGGAGGATACGATATGAAATGGAAGTTGTTAGTTACGGTCATGGCTGCAGGTTCACTCGCTCACGCTGCTGACAAAATGGAAGGTCTCGACTTTTCGACGCTTTCGCAAAGTCAGCTGCCGCTACTCGAGATCATGAAACCAAACCACCCAGACCAACCACATAAAATGCCGCAAGAGTGTGCCGACGCAGCGATCACTGAAGATCAGCACGTCGCGATCATGGACGCCGTCTATCAAGGCGAACGCGAACGTGTTAAGATTGAATCTGATTTGAAACTTGCGATCATGGATTACATGCACACCGTGATGGATCCAAAAAGTGAAGCCGCAGCTGGCGACAGCACGGGCGCATTGATCACTGAAGGCGTTGCAAAAATGGCTTCGAACAAGATCGGTCTAAAAAACAAAATCATTTACACGATTCTAAAGCCTGAACAACGCGTAAAAGCAGTTCAGTGCATGATGATCATGGACAGAGCTGAAATGCAGAAAAAATTGGGTCAAATTTGTAAGCAGTTACCTCATCGTCCAGGCGATGGCGGCGGCAAACACCCACATCCGCATCCACGTCCTGAACCTACTCCAGCACCGTCTCCAGCTCCGACACCGGCACCAGAGCCAACCCCGGCTCCAACGCCTGAGCCAACTCCCGCTCCGTAATTAAACGACGAAGCGAACGGAAAGTGAAAAAAGGAATCTCGAAAGAGGTTCCTTTTTTTTGCGTTCACGGAGTCTTACAGGGACGCGCGGCTGAATCCAAAGTACTACGGAACTTTGCGCACGATGTGCAAAGTTAGCGGGGTTCGGGGCCGCCAGCCCCGATTGCAGGATGCAGAAAGAGGTTCGGTCGCGACCGACACTCGGGGACCAAGAGGCCGGCATCCCTGCCGGGAATCCCGAAGAGCTCAGGCTCCTGCCTTCGGCGCTCACGCGCTCGCACTGTCGGGCGACTTTCGTGATTGTTTGGCAGCCGACAGCCACAGATCTATAATTAAATTTTAATTCATTTTTCTAAATACTAAGGCGACTTCATCGAAGTTTGCCAGCCGCCCTCGGCTCTGGCATCGCGAGTGTAGATAAAACGTTCGTGCAGTCTTCCGTCTTTGCCAAACCAGAATTCAAACTCTTCGGGGACGATACGGTATCCACCCCAGTTATTGGGACAAGGCACATCCTGGCCTTCAAAAGATTTTTCAAATTCTTCTAACTTAAGTTGGAAGAATTCTCGGTCCGGAATTTTCGAACTCTGCTGCGAGGCCCATGCACCTAGCTGGCTCAAGCGCGCACGGCTCTTGAAATAGTCTTCGTTTTCGGCGCGGGTCAACTTTTCGGCACGTCCTGTGACGCGAATTTGTTCCCAACGAGTCGGGTAATAAAAATTGGCGCACGCCCAGTTGTTTTGCGCGAGGTTCGTCGCTTTTTCTGAATCGTAATTGGTATAAAAAGAAAGTCCTCCGCGAATCAGTCCTTTGAAGTAGACGATTCGAACGGAGGGCTTGAGGTCGGCCCCGGCAGTTGCCAAGGCCATCGCATTGTGTTCGGGCTCCCCGCGGCGTTTCGCCTCGTCCAGGAGTCTCGTAAAATGAATCAGTGGTTCAACACTCTGATCAAACACGTTTTAAAAACTACTCTTTTGGAGCCGCTTCTTTAGCAGCTTTTTCTTTTTTAGCCGCAGTTGGTTTTGAATCTGGCGGAACTTTCGCGCCCGCAGCGCCCGGCTTCACGATGTCGATCAACTCAACATCGAAGATCAGTACTGAATTCGCCGGAATTCCTGGGCGGCCTGAAGCGCCGTAAGCCAATTCTGATGGAACGAACAATTTGTATTTCGCGCCGACTTTCATCAACTGCAAAGCTTCTGACCAACCTGGAATCACGCCTTGAACCGGAAATTCTGCCGGTTGACCGCGATCGTAAGAAGAATCGAACTGGCTTCCATCCATCAACACACCTTTGTAATGAGCTTTGACGGTGTCGTTCTTAGTCGGAGTTTTTCCGTCGCCTTCTTTTTCAACGATGTATTGCAAACCAGAAGCGGTCGTTTTAACGCCAGCTGCAGATTTGTTTTTCGCGAGATACTCAGCGCCTTTTTTCTTGTTCTCTTCAGCAGCTTCGGTCTGCTTCTTCATTGCGCCTTCTTGCAGTTTCATCATCGCTTGCTGAATTTCTTCTTTCGTCAGCTTGCTGTCGCCTTTGATAGCATCTTTCATCGCCATGGCCATGACGTCG
>JACMRP010000324.1 GCA_014376325.1 Pseudobdellovibrionaceae bacterium | reverse complement strand
GCGAAGCGCAAATCGCACCTCACAAAAAAATCAACATAACGCCTGAAGCGGGCGGCGCTTACTACGCAAGCTACGGCGCAGAGACCCGATGTCAGTATGGATCGGTGGATGTCAGAAAATATCTCATAGGTGTTTATTTAGTTACCGCGATCTAGCCGGCGCTCGGCTGGCCAAGAGTCCATATTAAGATCGGCTTTCAAACTGTCATTTGGTTTTTCCTCCTCCCCCTCTTAAAATTTAAGAAAGAGTGGGGACGAATCGATGACGAAATCAAGATATTGGGGTTTGGTGGCGCTGGGATCAATCGTTTTGGCGGCCGTGTTTGCCGTAGCGCTGATCGAAATCACCCATGTGGCGGATTCAAATGTCGAGAAAGTTTTAGCCTATTCCTTTTTGTTTTTTGGCTTCTCGGGATTCTACTTCGGAATTTTGAAGCCCCACTGGTTTGCCAAAGAAATCATCCCCTCAGTAAGCCCCATCAAATTAAAAATCAAAAAAGAGATCGATTCGAAGATCTCTTTGAAGGACGATTCTTACTTTTGGAACGTCTTCCCCCATGCCTTGTTTTTCAGCGTTGCGGGCATAGCTTACTTGCTGCAACCGAACCCGATGAGCATCCTGGTGGCTTTCGTGTGCGCTGCCTGGGTTCAGATCCTCTACAAATACGTTTAAATCGACCTGATCTCCGATTAAGCGCTTGATTTTTGGGGTGGAGCGTCCTAAAACTAGCGCTTCATTATGGCTGGTAAAGGCAAAGACAAGAGCTTAGGATTTCTCCTAAGACGCCCTATCGGAGGAAGGTATACTAATGAAAATGAAAACGCATGCAGGCGCAAAGAAGCGCTTGAAACTGCTGTCCGGCGGAAAAATCAAAAAGAAAAGTACACGGATGCGCCATTTGAACTCACACATGAGCTCTAAGGTAAAAAGACAATTGGGTAAAACATCTTACGTTGCTGATGCGAACTTGCTTCAAGCAAAACGTTTGTTGGTTTTCTAATTTAATTTTTAACAATCTTAACTCGTAGATCTTTAAAGATCTCATCTTAAAAATAGATATTTCGGAGTAAAAAATGGCTCGTGTAAAAAGTGGTAAAACAAACCGCGCTCGTCATAAAAAAGTTTTAAAAAGAGCAAAAGGCTACTATTCAGCAGGATCTCGTTGCTACATCCACGCCGTCGAGAAAAACGACCGTGGTATGGCATACGCTTACCGTCATCGTAAGATGAAGAAGCGTAATTTCCGTGCTTTGTGGAACCAACGGATCAATGCGGCTGCTCGTTTGAACGGAACTACTTATTCCCGTTTGATCGGTGGACTCATTAAAGCCGGCGTTCAAGTCGACCGTAAAGTCATGGCTGATCTTGCGATCACCGATGCTTCGGCCTTCTCGGCGCTCTGCAAACATGCAATGAAATAGTTGTGTCGACAGAGTCCACCACGCAATTCGAAAAGCGAAAACAAGATCATCTTCGAATCGCTTTGGATCCTCGCTCTCAAGCCGAGGGTCTTTCCGGACTCAGTCACGTACAACTGATTCATGAAGCATTACCAGATATGAACTTTCAAGAGGTCGATCCTTCGACCTCTTTTTTTTCGCGTAAACTGTCCCTCCCAATTTTTGTGAGCTCGATGACTGGCGGTCACGAGAAGGCTCCAGAAATGAACGCGCACTTAGCAAGACTCAGTTCCGATAAACAATTGCTTATGGGCGTTGGTTCACAGCGCCGTGAACTATCCGATCCGGACGCAAGTCTTGAATGGAAGTCCATTCGCGCTAAAGCCCCGAACGCGCTTTTAATCGGGAACTTAGGCATCGCTCAGGTTATACGAACTCCCGTGGATCAAATCCGAGGAATGCTCGATTCTCTTCAAGCCGAAGCCCTGTTCGTGCACCTCAATGCTTTGCAAGAGTGTTTGCAGCCCGAAGGCACGCCAGAATTCCGCGGTGGTTACGCGGCGATTGAAAACCTTGTGCAGAAGCTGTCGGTCCCGGTGATCGTGAAGGAAGTCGGCTGTGGCTTCTCGGTCACTACTTTGAAACGTATTTACGGTTTAGGTGTTTACGCAGTCGACGTTAGTGGCCTCGGCGGCACGCACTGGGGACGCGTCGAAGGTTATCGTTCAGAAAGTGAAGAGCTTTTATTCCAAGTTGCGGAGACCTTTAAAGACTGGGGATTGTCGACGGTTCAGAGTTTACTCTCGGCAAAAGAAATCAATGAAAATTACACAGTGTGGTCATCTGGAGGCGTGCGTGACGGCCTACAAGCTGCTAAGCTGTTAGCCATGGGCTCAAACATGATCGGAATCGCTCAACCTTGGTTAAAGGCTGCCTTGTCCGAGGCACCGGAAAAAGCGGTGAACGAGTTGTTTGAAAAGCTAAAACTGGAACTGAAGATCGCGATGTTCTGTACGGGCACCGCCAAGATTGAAAACTTCAGAACGAAGAAGGTTTGGAAATGGCACGAACATTAAGTGATATTTTTAAAGGCTTTTCAAAGTTAACTCGCAATGAACGCTTAGAAGCACTCGAAGAAACCGGCGTGCTTGCAGCCAGCGATGCAGACTACTTAAAAGCAGGTGGTCTGCGCGACACCAGCCTCGGTGAAAACTTTATCGAAAACGTCATCGGTTATTTTCAAATCCCTTTAGGAGTCGCGACCAACTTCCGTATCGACGGCAAAGATTTTGCGATCCCGATGGCGGTCGAAGAAACGTCCATCGTTGCGGCCGCAAGCAAAACCGCAAAGTGGGTCCGCGAACACGGGGACATCACGACCGAAGTGATCGGCGCCGAAATCATCGGCCAAATTCAGTGCGCAAAAATCAAAGATTACGTCGCTTTTGAAGACGCGTTATTATTACAGCGAAATTATTTGATCGAAATCGCGAATCGCGAGGTCGCGTTTGGTTTAGTCCGACGTGGTGGTGGCGTGACGGACATTACCGTCCGCCAAGTGCCTCGCGGCGACGGTACCGACATGGCCGTCGTGCACGTGATGATGGATCCGTGCGATGCAATGGGCGCAAACATCATCAATCAAGTTTGTGAATTCCTGAAAGAGCCGATCGAACAATTCACGGGCGAAAAAGTGACAATGTGTATTTTGTCGAACTTGGTCGATACCAAGTTAACTCGCGCGGCCGTCACCATTCGTGACATTGAGCCAGAGCTAGCGCTTAAAATCGAAGAAGCTTCGTTGTTCGCGCAACAGGATCCATACCGTGCGGCCACGAACAACAAAGGTGTCCTGAATGGCATCGATCCGATTCTGATTGCGACTGGCAACGACTGGCGTGCGGTCGAAGCGGGAATCCACGCGTTCGCCGCGCGTGATGGGCAGTACCGATCTATTACGAAGTGGAAATTTGACGGCAAAGATCTGACGGGCGTTTTTGAAGCCCCGCTTGTGGTCGGCACCGTTGGCGGCGTCACGACCCTGCATCCGACGGCGGCCCTCTGCATGAAAATGCTGGGAGTACAAAGTGCGAATGAGCTTTCGCGCGTGATCGCGGCCGTGGGACTTGTTCAAAATCTCGGAGCCTTGAAGGCGCTGACGACGGTCGGTGTCGTCGAAGGTCACATGAAGCTACACATCAAGAATCTGACGTTAGGATCTGGCGCTGAAGAGCGCGAAATCCCGATCGTTCAGAAAAAACTGGAAGAAATTTTAGCGATCCGAAAAAGGATCTCGCTCAGTAACGCGATCGACGTGTTAAAAGAACTTCGCGCGGCAGAATCTAAAAGACTGCAAAGTCCCCACTAGGAATTGCGGCTCATGTCTTCTTTGGTTATTTCCGTTCCCGGAAAAAGTTTTTTGGCAGGTGAGTATTTGGCTCTGAAAGAGGGGCCTTGCCTATTGATGGCTTCAAAACCTCGCTTCGAATTGTCGGCTAAATCAATGTCGAATGGAAATTCTGCGGGACAGACCGGTGGGTTGTCCGGCATTCACTTGGATTCGCCCGCAGGCTTGTTTGTTCGCGAGCATTCGGAATTTTTCTCTCAGTACGAATTGCAATTTCGAGATCCCCACGAGGGACGTGGCGGTTGGGGCGCATCTACGGCACAGTTTTTATCCGTGTACGCTCTGAAGCAGTGGCCGGAATCCCGAGGGCTCGAAAGCATAGAGCCGTTAAGTATTTCCGCATTGCTTGAAGATTATTGGAAGCACGCGTGGAACGGCACCGGGCACCGGCCGAGCGGTGCGGATTTGGTCGCGCAGTATAAAGGGGGCCTGACCCTTTTTGAAAAACGTTCGGGTTTGGTTTCTACTTTCCGTTGGAACTTTGCCGACATTGATTTTGCGTTAGTTCCGACCGGGGAAAAATTAGCGACCCACGAACATTTGCGCGTCCTTGCCGATTTTGATTCTTCTTCATTAGAACTTGCGATGAAACAAATCCAAAACAGCTTACGATCCTATAACGTCGAAGACTTCGTCGCCGGCGTGCGCGCGAACGCGCATGCCTTGCAAGAATTGAATTTGGTGGCACCGAAAACCCAACAACGGATCGCCGAGTTTTTAAAAAAACCGGGAGTGCTCGCCGCAAAAGGCTGCGGTGCCATGGGGGCTGACGTTATTCTGGTCGTCTATTTAAAAAAACAAACTGCAGATACAGAATTTGCAAACTACGTTGGATCTAAAGATCTGTCCTTGGGCCTCGATGTCCAAGTGAAAGAGTAATCATGTCGGTCCTTCAGTCAGCGCCATCCAATATCGCCCTCATCAAATACATGGGTAAAAACGAAAACTCCGGAAATGTTCCAACGAACGCGTCTTTGTCCTACACGCTGGATCATCTGCGAACGTTCGTACGATTAACCAAAATCTCCGAAGCTGCTGACAGTTGGTCGAAACTTGAAGGCCCTGATTATGAGCCGATGAACTTATCTGATAAAGGCCAAGGGCGATTTCTAGAACATTTTAAAATGCTTAAAAAACACTGGAATGTTAGCGACCATTATTTGATCGAATCAGCAAATAACTTTCCGGCGGATTGCGGCCTAGCGAGCTCGGCCTCAAGTTTTGCGGCACTCACGTTAGCTGCCGCGCATGTATTTGCCCCCACGGAAGATTTGAAATCTTTGTCGGAACTTTCGCGCCGGGGTTCGGGGTCTTCGTGCCGGTCGATGTTTGCCCCGTGGGCGCTTTGGCAAAAAGAATTTGCGGAACCCGTAGAGCTTCCGTACGCAAAACTTATTCATCAAGTGATCCTTGTTGAAAACTCAAAAAAAGATATTTCATCGAGCCAGGCGCATAGTCTCGTAGCCGAAAGTTCGTTGTTTCCGGGCAGGGTGGTTCGCGCCGAAAAGCGTTTGATTGAGTTAACCTCCGCCCTGCGCGCGCGGGACTGGCGCAAATCATTTGAAATTACTTGGTCCGAGTTCTGGGATATGCACGCTTTGTTTTCGACCTCAACGCCGCCATTTATGTATATGACTTCCGGATCCATGCAGGTTTTAGAAGAAGTGCTCAGGCAGTGGAAACAAAATGACGATGGGCCCCTCGTAACGATGGATGCGGGTGCGAACGTTCATTTGCTTTGGCGAGAAGATCAAGCGGCCCTTGCTAGCGCTCAAGATAAATATTGGCAGGAGCGGTTTAGGGTGATCTCTTCAGGGTCGGAGAAAAATTCATGAAAACATTCTCAACTCAAGTCCCGGGCAAATGGATACTGGCAGGCGAGCACTCGGTTCTTCGCGGAGTGCCGGCATTGGTGTTTCCGCTCCGTTCCCGCGTTTTGGACTTGAGCTACGCGTGCGATGAGAACGCCAGCACTTTGAACTTATATTTGCACGGCGAACACGGCGAAGAACTCAAAAACCTGGTCTGGAATGTTTTGGAAAAAGCCTGCGAAATGAAAAAGATTTCGCGAAGTTCTTTGATCGGCGATTTAACGCTCAAAAGCTCAATCCCAGTGGGTGCCGGCATGGGGGCATCGGCCGCCCTCTGCGTTGCGATCACGAAGTGGATGCATTTCCTTAAGATAGTTTCCGAGTCAGAAATGTTTGAGTTCGCGCGCACTTTAGAAAATATTTTTCATGGGGAAAGCAGCGGGGTCGACATTGCCGTATCACTTTCTGGTCACGGTTTGTTTTACCAGCGCGGCGCTGAAGAAGGCCGGGCACGGGAAGCACTCCGTATCGAGTGGCAACCCCAATGGTATATTTCTTATTCTGGGCAACGTGGGGTGACCTTAGAGTGCGTGACGCTCGTGAAAGAGTTCATCAGTAAGAATCCCCAGCTCGGAAAAGAACTCGATCAGCAAATGAATGATGCGGTTCTTACTTGCCAAAAAGCCCTGATCCAAAAGGACGAAAAGGCCGGTCGAGATTTACTGAAGCAAGGAATTGACCTTGCGTGCGCAGTGTTTGCAAAATGGGGCCTGACCGAAGGGGCTCCGCAAAAACACATGGACCTTTTAAAGTCCTCCGGCGCGCTCGCGGTAAAGCCAACGGGTTCTGGCGGTGGTGGTTATATTCTGAGCCTCTGGGACAAAGCTCCACCCGCAGAACTGCAAGGCAATCTGATTCCCTGCTAGTACCCTGGCCCTGGCTAGTGACTCGACCATAGAAACTTTTCCTTCCCGGTGACTTTCCTGGGCAGCGATCATCGCTGGTGCTAAAACGGAACCATCAAATTCTGGTTGTAGCAAGGCGAGGGGTTCCTGATGAAGCTGTCAAGGTGGGTTCCTGCATTTTCGGCCGTGATCGCGCTGGCTTTAGGTGTGCTGCTCATTATCAAAACGCCAGATCCGAAATCGCCGACGAGCTTTCTGCCTCCCTCAAGACTCTTCGAAAAACTGGAGCCCCTAAAAGTTACTCCGAAAAAAGAAACTCAAAGCCAACTGCCGTCTGTCGTGCCAGATGCTCCGGCATCCTCAAGCAGAGAATTAGAAAAATCTGTCTTAAATCAAAAGACCGCGGGCAACCAACGATTTGAATCGTTGACCGAGCTGATCGCGCAGGGTTCAGTTGCAGTCCGAGAAATCGCGGCGATCGCGGCGGCCCCGATGCCGCATTTTTCATTGAAAGAAAATCCGCACAGCCAAGATGCAATACAAGATCGATTCGAAAAGAGCCTTCGCATCACCGCGATCGAAGCGCTAGACACCATCGGTGCAACCGGAGTGGACGTCCGTCAGGAACTGCAGCAAGTTCGCGACTCACAGAAAGATGCCGAGATCGTTTTTTTAGCAAGTATAGCTTTAGCCGGGATTGCCGAGGGGCGCCCTGGCAAAGTAACGCGTTTTATAGACCAAGT
>JACMRP010000323.1 GCA_014376325.1 Pseudobdellovibrionaceae bacterium | reverse complement strand
TTTTTTGCCCTCATAGACCCCCATTAGCAGTGCTCCGAGGCCGGCGCGGCTGCCTTCAGGATCTGTGTGGCCACCGATGACAAGCTCCTGCCTTTTCGAAATTTTAATTTTCTGCCAAGCGGAGTTTCGGCCCGAATGATAAGGGAGCGTACGGTCTTTCGAAACGATGCCTTCAAGCCCTAGCCTTGCCATTTTAGAAAGTAATTCTTGCCCCTGACCGCGCACGTGTTCACTGTAAAGAATTTTTTTCGATCGGCCGTCCCTAAGAACCTTTTTGAGAATCAACTTTCTTTCTTCTAGAGGTCTAGAGCGCAGGTCTTCCCCGTTCAGGTAAAGAAGATCAAAAACGTAAAAGACGACGCCGGACATATCGTCGTTCTTAAGGGCTAACTGCAGAGCCGAAAAATCTGTTCCGCCGGCGGAATCTAAGACGACGACTTCACCGTCAAAAATCGCCGATTTAATTTTCAGTTTTAAAAGTTCTTTGTCCAACGGTGCGTATTTTTCTGTCCAGTCCAAACCCTTGCGGGTCAATAATTCGACCGACTTTCCCTGGATGCGGGCTTGAGTTCGGTAGCCATCAAATTTTACTTCATGAATGAATCGATCCCCAGAGGGCACTTCGTCCATCAGTAACGCCAACTGCGGCGACACGAAGTCTGGAAATTTGTCTGGAGATTTTATTTTATTGGGAATCTTTACGCTGGCTGCTTTTTTACCTTGGTCATCATGCCGTTTTATCAGAAGCCATTGGCTCTTTGAACCGGTGCTGCGATTCGTGCGCTGAAGGAGCCACTTTCCCTTGAGCTTTTTTCCCCTGAGTTCAAATTCGATATGCCCTTTTTCCAGTTGCTGTTTTAAATTCTCGGGTTCGATCCAGGTTCCGTGGTCCCAGATCTTAACAATCCCGGCGCCGTATTCTCCGTCGGGAATGCGTCCCTTAAAGGTCGCGTAATCGATCGGGTGATCTTCGACTTGCACCGCAAGGCGTTTGTCGCCCACCGCGGTGGAGGGACCTTTCGGCACCGCCCAACTTAACAGAACGCCGAAAGCTTCGAGTCGGAAGTCATAATGCAAATGGGACGCAAGATGTTCCTGAACAACAAAGATCGGCATCTTGTTTTTCGATTTGCCGCCTGCTGGTTCTGAAGTTTTCTTGAAATCTCTTTTACGTTTGTATTCTTCAAGCCTCATATTGAGAAATACCTATTGGGCAGCGCGCTTATGCGAAGCCGACTTTTTGTTCGCGAGACTCTTGCGTAGAAGTGGCATCAGATCGCGAACGTTGCTCATTTCGTCGTCCTCGACCGGCGCTTCGAGCTCTTCGATTTCTTTGCCCTTGCCCGCTTTCACTTTTGCGTGAACAAGCTTCATGATGTCTTTGCGGTAAGTATCTTCGTAGGCGTCCGGATCCCAAGCTTCGGTCATGCTCTCGATCAACTCTTGAGCCATCTGTACTTCTTTGCTGAGACTCCGTGAAGCCGGTAAATCTGCTTTTTTGCTGCCGAGATCGCGCAGCTCTTTAACGTCTTCCGCGAAATGCAGAGTTTCTAGAAGTAAGTATTTTCCCCTTGGAATTAGGGCTACCAGATGTTGCTTGTTATGAAGGACGAATTTAGCGATCGCCACTTTTTTTTGTTTGAGAAGGGCCTGGGAAAGCAGGGCATAGCCTTTGTCGCCTCCCTTTGCGGGAGTCAAATAATATGCCTTATCAAAAAAGACAGGATCGATTTCTTCCAATTGCACAAAATTTTGAATATCAATTGTTTGCGTAGTCTTAGGATAAGCTTTTTTGAAGTCCTCGTCGGTTAGGATGACGAAATTTCCTTTTTCGTATTCGAAACCTTTGACGGTATCACCGCGGTTTACGTCTTCGCCGGTGGATTTGTTATAATAATTGTAGCCAACCTTCGATAAGTTAGAAGGATCCAGCATCGTAAAGTGAATTTCTTTTTGTTCTTTTGCAGTTTGTACTTTGACCGGAATGTTCACCAGGCCGAAGCTTATCGAGCCACTCCACAAACCCCGTTCATGGTGAGAGGTCTTCTTCGTCGCTGCTTTTTTAGTCGTTTTTTTTGCCATACCTTGTGGTGAAGCAATATGACGGCCTACCTGATTCCGAGTAGTTATGTGGATTTCTGGGGCAATAGGCCCCACACCTTGTTCAGATTTGCCCGATAAGATTGCATTTAGCTTTCAAATTTGGAACGCTATCGATCAGTCACGGGAGTCTTCATTTTGAAAAAGTTCAAGACTTTGATTTTGCTTTCAGGAATCTTAATAAGTTCCGTCAGTTTCGCCCGCTTTGGAGGCGATGGCGTTCTGTTGGATGTGAATCTTTATTACGTATTAGCAAAGTCAGAGACGAAGCTGGCCGGCCAGGGGACTCAGCAGTCGTCCGATCTTCAGTCGACCATCTACGACCTCAAGCTAGGTTATATTTTCCCAATTAGTTGGTACGTGGGTATTATTCACAGTTCACGCTCCGACAGCTTATTGTATCATTACGACAGTTACGGAAGTTCAGACGGTATTTCGGTCGGTTACATGAGTTATACCGGGCCTTACTTTATGGTTCATTACCTTTACCAGTCCAACCGGGGTGAATATTCGCGCGGTACCGGCGTCCAGATCGACGTGGGGTGCAAGTTTGAAGCAAATGATCACTGGGTGTTTGGGCTCGAGATGTCCCAAAGGAACCTGACCTATCAAAAGTCGGATACGAACGCGTCGCTCGACTATTACAAGGTTGCCGAGGTTTTTCCGATGGCTTCCATTGGTTATTTGTTCTAAAGCTAACGGCATAAATGATAAGTCAGTCGGAAATTCTGAAATCTAAAAAGCGCTTCAACAAGGTCAATATCGAGATCAGCAATATCTGCAATCTGCAATGCAGCTTTTGCCCACCGGTCGAGCGCGAAAAAAAAATGATGAGCATTGAAATTTTTAAGTCCGTAATCGAACAAGTGGCTCCGTTGACTGATCAAGTGACTTTGCACTTGATGGGGGATCCGCTGGTGCATCCGAAGTTAGCGGAATTCGTCGGCATCTGCGAAGAGCACCGGGTACCAATTTTTTTAGTAACAAACGGCGTTCTTATGTCTGAGGTAAAAACTGAATTGCTGCTCAATCCGATTTTTCGACAGGTGAACTTTTCGTTGCACAGCTTTCATGACAATTACGGTGACCGTGACCCAAACCAGTATTTGAATAAAATTTTTTATTTCACGGAGCGGGCGTTCGCCGAACGACCCGAACTGTATATTAACTATAGACTCTGGAACCTGGCGGAGCCGCTAGGTACGGGAAAGCAGAATCGTTCGATGTTAGAACGAGTCGGAAAGTATTTTGATTTTAGTTTTGATCAGGGGATTGATGTTCGACGTAACAAAAGTGTTCGCATAAAAAATCGCCTGCACTTGCATTTCGATACGGAGTTTACTTGGCCCGCTGTCGATTTGCCAGTGCTCGGCGAAAAAGGAACTTGCTACGGTTTAACGAGCCATTTTGGCGTCCTTGCCGATGGCACCGTTGTCCCGTGCTGCCTTGATAAAGAAGGTAAGATCCCCCTCGGCAAGGTGCAAGAGAGCCCAATCACGTCCATCCTTGGCAGTGACCGTGCACTTCAGATTCTTACTGGATTTAAAAAAAATAAGCTCGTTGAAAGTCTCTGTCAGCGCTGCAACTACATTCAAAGATTCAACTGACGCGTTTTAAAATTTAGTTTGTAGCTTTGACGAGTCGAATTTGAAAGTCCGGGGAGGGGCTTTGGGATTCGATTTGTTGATTGGCGGTATCGTCGTCCGCGATCGAAACTTCAAGTCCTTGAAGAATTCGCAGAAGTTTGCGATGAAGCATGCGCTGGGTGACGGAGGCCTGACGAATTTCTTCGTTGAAACCCTGGACTTCCGCTTGCGCAATCGAGCTGGCTAATAAAACAATGGCGATCGTGATGTTCCTCATTTTGTGTCCCCCTTATTGGTAAGACTCGAAGTTCACCGGTCGCGGTTAAATCAAATAACGTTACATCACTAATAACTGGATTTGATTCTTCACCGAGAAGTGAAGGC
>JACMRP010000322.1 GCA_014376325.1 Pseudobdellovibrionaceae bacterium | reverse complement strand
TTTTTGAATCGCGGTGATGACCGAAGGTTTTAAACCCTGATCGAGTGCACCCAAGGTATAAATCCGCATCGCTTCTAACATAAAGGTCGCGGCGCCCAAACGTGCCATTGGCTCTTCAATGCCTTCGAATTTACCGATCGCTACGCCGAACTGGCGACGAACAACCGCGTGCGCACTGACGACGCGTGAAGCCAGTTTTGCTCCGCCCGTTGCTTGTGCCGGAAGACTGATACCACGGCCCGCAGCTAGACACTCGGTCAACATTAGCCAGCCTTTGCCGCAACCTGATTTTTCACCAACGATCGCATCGAGTGGAACCACCACGTCTTTACCTTGCGTCGGACAGTTATAAAACGGAGTTCCCAACGGATCATGACGACGACCGATGACCACACCCGGAGTTCCCGCAGGAACCAACGCGCAAGTGATGCCGATGTCTTCGCCCATTTCGAGAATGCCTTCAGGATCGCGAAGTTTAAATGCTAAACCGATCACGGTCGAAACTGCGGCTAAAGTAATCCAACGTTTGTTCCAGTTCAGGCGAACGTAAGTTTTGCCGTCTGGACCTTTAAAGACCACACCGCTTGAAGTGATTGAACCCGCATCGGAGCCCGCCATCGGTTCGGTCAGACCGAAACAAGGAATTTCCAAACCAGAAGCAAGTCGCGGAAGATAATGTTTTTTCTGAGCATCGGTGCCGTAGTGAACGAGCAGCTCTGCAGGTCCTAAAGAATTTGGAACCATCACCGTGATCGCTGTTGAAAGCGAGCGCGAAGAAAGTTTCATGATCACTTCAGAATGTGCCAGCGCCGAAAAGCCCAAGCCGCCGTATTCTTTCGGAATGATCATGCCCAAAAACTTTTGGTCTTTAATATACTGAAACGATTCGTCCGACATTTTGCGGGACTTCCAGATCTGCCAATGATCGAGCATTTTGCAAAGCTCTTCGACAGGTCCGTTCATGAATGCTTGTTCTTCCGAAGTTAAGGTCGGGTAAGGTTCCGCCATTAACTTTGCAAAATCAGGCTTGCCGGAAAACAAATCTTTTTCGACCCACACGGTGCCGGCATCGATGGCCGCTCGCTCCGTTTCGGAAATCTTCGGCAAGAAGCCAAGCTTATCCATTAAGGTCATCAACTGCTTCGTTACTAATGCCGCACGGATCGGTTTAATAAGAAAGATCACCATGATCACCGCAAAAACTGCGAGCAACCAAATGGGAGCTTTAAAACCGATCATGATAGCGGCAACAACGATCGTCCAAACGATCAGGGGGCTACCTAAGTAACCAACGGCTAAGATGACTACCAGAGAACCCAAGACTGCCCACATCGGGCATGCCAAAAACGCACCGTAAATTTTGTCCACGCCGCAACTCCTTTTGCTTTCGCTTCTAATTACAGCGCTGTTTGGAACTAAGCGCAATAAAAAAGCCCCCGTCTAGACATCTGTAAGGTACAGCGACTAAATCGAGGGCTTATTTTTGAACCTGTTAAGAACTGAATAATTTCAGAATTCTAAACTCTCAAGAGAGGATTTAGAATCCGAGAATTACTTAGTTTCAGTCATAGGAGTTGCAGTAGGTTCTGCAGCAGGAGCCGCGTCAACCGGAGTTGCATCAGCAGCAGGCGCAGCCATTTGCTCTTGAGTTGTAGTGGTCGTTGTTGTTTCAGCAGGTTGGTTTTTTGAACAAGTGAAACCAGTTGCGAAAGACAATGAGAGCAAAGATGCTACGATGATAGTTTTCATGGATTTAATCCCCTTTTACTTTTAATACCGGCGGCTTTGCGCAGCTCGGCAATTGTTAAACCATACTTAAGTCCCCTTAAACTGCACGAAGCGAGCCGCATTTGCAATATTTTATTTCAGACAATTACTTCTGGCATGTCGAACACCAGAAGGTGCTTCGTCCGCCTAAAATTTGAGCACGGATTTTTTTCCCGCAGGCAAGACACTCTAGATTTTCTCGGTCGTAAACACTGAATCTTTTCTGAAAATATCCGCTTTCGCCAGAGACATTTTCGTAGTCACTAATGGAAGATCCCCCCGCCGCAATCGACGCGTGAAGAATTTCTTTGATCGACACGACCAACTTTGCCGAACGCTCGCGAGAAACTTTCAGCGACGTGGTTGCGGGACGAATTCCCGCTTTAAACAAAGCCTCGCTCGCGTAAATGTTGCCAACGCCGACGACGATTTTTTGATCCATGATCGCAACTTTGATTGCGACGGCCTTGCCCCGCAACGCGGCCCAGAGCGATTCTCCTGTGAACGCTTCGGTCAGCGGTTCGTAGCCAAGGAATTTTAATTTTGGATGTTCGTCATCTTCGCCGACTTTAATGAAATCAAAAATTCCGAAGCGGCGCGGATCGCGGTAAGCTAAGCGCAGACCATTTTCAAAGTGAATATAAATATGATCGTGCAGACGCTCGTCGCCGGGCTTCGCCTCCCGCCAAGTTCCCGTCATACCTAAGTGCGATAGCAGGCTGCCCTTGGGAGTTCTTAAAACTAAGTATTTTGCTCTCCGCTCAACGTGGGTGATTGCTTCGCCCACCAAAGTTTGAATTTTACGAATGGGCATCGGGTCGCGCAAATCTTTGCGGTTGAATTCGAATCGAGTGATTTTAGATCCTGAGCGCAAGGCGTCTTCTAAGCCCCTGCGCACGGTTTCGACTTCTGGTAGTTCCGGCATCCAGAATCTGTAACTGCATTTTAGGACATACTCAAGCAGCTTCAATTATACCGCACTAGCAAGACCGGTTCGGCTACACCGGAAAAAACTACGCGCTTCGGTCCGGGAAACAACCACAGATCATCATGAAGATGATCGACCGACTCACCACGAAGTAAAAACTTTTAAGCCATAGAGGAGTTTTTAAACTTGGGCATCCGGCAAACGACGGGCCGCCGGCCGCTTCGAAGGTGCGGACGGCAAAGTGAAAAAGAAAATCGAACCTTCGTCCGGCGTACTTTCAACCCAGATTCTGCCTTGGTGACCATCGACAATGGCCTTTGCGATCGCAAGACCCAAACCTGTGCCTTGGCTCGCCGTTTCGCGCACTTGCCAAAATCTTTCAAAAATATGTTGGAGCTGGTCCGCACTCATTCCCGGTCCGCTGTCTTCGACCGAAAATAACAACTCCCGTTCATCCGTTAAGCTCAGACCCACATTCACTTCGCCATTGGTCGGCGTAAATTTGATCGCATTGCTCATCAAATTCGAAAGTACTTGCTCGATACGGCCCACGTCACAATAAGACTTCAGCCCCGGATTTTTTACTTGGGTATTCAGCTTTAAATTTTTCGCTTTCGCGAGCGGCTCAAATCTTTTTGCGAGCTCTTCGACAAGTTGGCAGACGTCGCATTCTTTTTTATCTAGCACTAACTGCCCGGCCTCAATCTTCGAATGATCTAATAGATCTCTAATCAATCTTTCCATCGAAATCGCGGACCGGTGGATCAAGTTCAGGTCTTCTTGGAAGCCTTTGAACTGCGGAATTTCTGACGTGTCTTCCAGCATCATCTCAATGCACATCTTGATGCTTCCCAACGGACTCTTTAGATCGTGGGATACAACTTCCACCGTTTCTTTGCGAGCTTGCGAAAGTTTTCTTTCTTGTTCTAACAAACGCAGCTGAGCATCGTCGTAAGATTTTTTTTGCTGTATCGCTTTGGCCATTTGCCGGCCGATGTAAACCACCAGAATAATCGAAAAACATACGAGCACGATCAGTGAGGCCACGACCCAACTGACCATTTTAGATAAATCATTTCGAGCCAGCGCCATGTCGTCAGATTCTCGCTGCGCCAGTGCCTGCAATTTGCTCTGAAGCTGTTGACTTAATTCGCCCGAACTCTTGAGAAAATACTCGTTCACTTCCGTAATTTTAGCCCCGCGTCTTTTTAACTCGATCCCGGGTCCGGCGGCGGCAAATCTTTGCTCTGCCGTCTTCTGAACGTCTTGAATCATCCTGCGTGAATATTCATCAGACTCAACGCTCAGAAGCTTCAATGACAGTTCTTTGAACTGCTCGTTGCGTTGATTGAATTCTTGAACGAGGGCTTCATCTCCTGACAAAACGTAAACGGGTATCAATGAAGACATCGTAGAATCTAAATAGCGCAATCTTTCAGCCTGAACCAGCTCTTGAGCATTCGAAGAGATCACGTCGTTTTGGGCATTCACGACTTGACCGACGGACAAAAACGACGCCGCGATCAGCGGGACAAATCCCGCCACCAAAAGTATCATCCCAATGTAGATCTTCTTTTCGAACTGACGCATGGAACCTCTGAATGCTTATCCAAACATAAACTAGTTCGCTATACATTCAATTACGCGAGGCTTCCTGATTTCTCCAACAAGAATATTGCTAGGAACACTCAGTTGTAGGTTGATGAGTTCGATGAAGAAAATATTTTTTACGCTTGCACTTTGCTTCCATTTTTCGGTTTATGCGGAAACCCAATTTAAACCGATGATATTCGGAGGTTACGACGTTTCGGCCACCGATCCCATTGCCAAGAGCACGGCGTTTCTAAAAGGTAAATTTCTGCATGCCTCCTTCACTTGCACACGAACTTTGATCGCTCCGGACTTGGTTGTTACTGCCGGTCACTGCTTGGGATGATGTGGCTTTGCTGAAGCTTGCGAACAATTCGCCTGCGGAATTTGTACCCGCTAAAATCTTAGACGATGCGAATCTGGTTCAAGATCATGCCAACGCGGCGCTTGCAGCGGCGACTCTGGGGGACCCGCCTTTATCCGTCGCGGCGAAGAACTGCTTTTTTTGGAATTGCGAGCCGCATGACCGCGAATGACCGCCTGCCCGATGTCGGTCGCGAGCGCCGATACCGTTGCGATGTGGACTTGGTGTATTCCAATTATTTGGCTTTCGCTGACTGGATGAAGCTTGCGGAGCAAGCTCTGCGCGCTCCGTAACGAAAATTTTGTTCTGAATTTTTAAGGAGAATTATTATGTTTCATGTTTTGGTTTTCGCGATGGTTTTCGCAACGATGTCCTTCGTAGCCCACGCCGATCCACCGAAGTTAACTCAACCGACGTTTAACAGTGAGTTCGAAGATCGATCGAAAATTATTGGCACACCGGCGACGGGTTACATTGAAGCGGACGCTAAACTCAAAGTGGGGGCCACGATCGTGGAGCTGCAAAAAGACGAGGCGAAGAATATTTTTCCGGACTCCCCAAAGAAGTTCACTTCCATGTTTGAAAAAAAGGATGACGTCAGCAAAGAGGCAACGACCATCCACAAAATTGAACCATTAGAGGTTCGGAAGGGAGCCGTGCTGAGTCTTAAAAAGACAACCTACGAACAGAGCATGGAGGGCGGTTCGAAAAACTATTACTTTATTCAGAAGTTTGAGCTCTTGCGCGCCGGCCCGCCAACACGTCGAAGCCCCCGATAAATCACGGGGCTTTGCCGGCGACAAGGACTAGATAAGAGTTTGTAGATCACGACAAAGGTCACTAGTTAGTCAGACCATTGGTCAGAAAAGGCCCCGTCCCGTACCCGTTCCGTCCCGTGATGCTAAAATAAGCAACACGACGGAGACAACCCTATGCTGAACCTGCTTTTTGGTCTTTTACTATCTACTAGTCACGCCCAAGTTCCATCCATGGATTTGAAAGCTGAGCAAATATCCCTGGATTATCTTAGTAGCGACGGCGGATTTTGGATTGACTGCACCACCGTCCAAAACAAACAGCCTCATTCCTTTACCGCAACCTGCGGAAGTTACAAATTTGATCTGCACTTGATGTTGAGGCAATATCTTCGCTCGGATGAAACGACTTTCGAGTTTCACTATTGGGCGACCGAAACTGAAATTGATAAACAAACGCACACCCAGTCCACTTGGTTGACGGTCGATAAAACCGCGAAGGTAAAAAACATCATAGGCTACTTAGGATTTAAAGACGATTCGACGCAATTGCGGATCCGCATTCAACTTGAAAAAGCAAAACCCAAACCTTAGGAATTGCGATGGATATAGTTTCGTACATCCTGCATTTTAATCAAAATCATTCGGTGCTGATCGCGATCGCCACCTTGTTTGCGTTGTTTCCACTGGCAATTCTGAAAAAACGCTATTACTTAGGTACGTTCATGATGATTTTCGGTTGCCTGAATTTTGGTTTTAACAGCGAAATGAATCGATGGTACGTCAATCAACACGGCATCCGCGGGACCGGCACCCTCACCGAAGCCAAAGAGTCTAGCGTCGTAATCAACAAAAAACCGCAGCGCGAATTCGAAGTCCTGATCAAGGCGAAGGACGGTCAAATTATCAAAAGTTCGTTCGCGAGCTACGATGATATTTTTATAAATGAAAACCCGGCAGAAGAAGTGACGCCGCCCCCAGAGATCGGCGAAGAGTTCACGATTCTTTATTTACCAGGCGATCTTAAAAACTTTGCGATCCTGGTCGACGACTACAAAAGTCCGTACGGAAAACGCATCTACTGTGCGGAGCTGAAGAATCAACAACCGGCCGCCGGGCAAACGAATCCACCAGAGGCCGACTGTCCGTAATCTAAAAAAGATCTACCTTGCTGTCAGAACTAGGCTGCAGATCGGAGCGGCCCCGCCGTTATTGCGAACAACACCGGTGGTTCTCATCATGCCGTACAAGTTACCGTACTCTTTCAAGCCGCTGAGTTTGTAGCTCGCGCCGTAATAGTCCCCGCTCTGGTAGGTTTTCGCTTTGG
>JACMRP010000321.1 GCA_014376325.1 Pseudobdellovibrionaceae bacterium | reverse complement strand
GCTTTATCCGGTTTCAATTTTAGGTTTGTCGGCGGGTGCCGGCGTTGACGCTCGCAATTACAACAAGTTCACCGATTTCGACTGCGTTAATTTATTATGCGAGCAATCGTTGGCATTTCAGTTTGCGCAGGCCCGCCTGATCGGTGGGTTTGGAAAATTCGTCGGCATGGTCACCGCAAGATACGACTGGTATCGTGCAGAGTCCGGCACGAAGCCGTTCTACGACGAAATGTCCTACTTGGTTGGACGGTCGGGTTCTGACGACTTAAGAACTTTGAACTTAGTGGCCCTCTACCGCCAGGACGAAACTTGGGGCTACGGCGCCTTAGGGATTTACCAGCAATTTATTTACAGTGCTTCTAATAGTTCGTCCGTTTTTGCGATTGGTACATACACGGATGGCCCTTGGCGAGCGACTTTTGGCTTGGGAGAATTTCATTCCTCGCATCAAGCCCAGCGTCCGGCTGCCATTGTTTCACTGACTTATCTTTTCGGTGATAGCATCGGACTAATGGACTAGAGAAAGTTTAAAATTCGAGTTTCTGGACGGCTTCGCGCAGTTGTAAGTTGGTCATCACACGGCCTTTGGATTTTTGATATTCTAGGTCCGACTCTTTTAACTTCGAAAGCAATTTCGAAGCCACTTGATCAAGTGCGGTCATTACTTCCAAAGTTGTTGGCGGTATGTGCGCATCGATCTCGGGTACGCCAGGTATATGTTTAACAATACTCCAAATAAACGTCTGGCGAATTGGCAATAAAACGTTCACGACCAAAAAAGTTTTTAGCGTTGGCTTGAATATATAATTTTCTTCTTTCACGCGCCTGACAATTTCGAACAAAACGGCGTCTTTCTGGCGCGAATCTCGAATAAGTCGCGCATCCTTCCAATCTAAAACTAAATCAAAACGAGAGTCCGTTTCTAGATCGTCAGGTGTGATCAGCTCGCCATTGGCTAATCCCATCCGTTCCATGAAGTTCGAGTTATTAATATGAATTTGCGCCGGGTACTGGGGGACTTTCATTTTACCTTCGGAAGCCTTTTTATAGGCGTAGGTCGGAACCTCTACGCAGGACATCTGTTGGTCGTCTTCAAAATCCATTTTGTAATCGTACGGAATTTTTTTATTGGCGGCGTCTACTGCAGCCGCTGCGGCCTTTATGCCAAGGTTCGCATCTTTAGGACGAAGAACCATCAGGCGCACGTTTTCATTTTTAAGCGCGAAATCGATATCGTAAGCTGCCACTCCTTTACCGACGTAGGACTCGACAGTATCCGTTTTATCTGCCGCTTTGTGCACAACGATCGTGTGACTAAAATGCGAATGGTTTTCGCTGATTTGGGTAATGATCGCGCTAAAAAATGAAACGCCGCGTGCGATCATGACGTCACCATTCTGAAATTCAAAACGGGAGGCACCTAAATCCTGCCGTACTAAATATTTAGGGTAAGCTTCTCTATTAAAGATTGGCACCGGTTGAACCTGAAAATCCAATTTCAACGGGTCGAGATCAGGCACCAGGTAAGCGAAAGATCCCAAAAAGTCTTCCGCATCCCGAAGCAGATGAAAAATCTGTCGTGCTTTAGCCGCGCACTGAATGTTGAGCATTGGCAACTTCTGATGAAGTGCCAGTCTGAGTTGGAACAGACTAGGAATTAAACCGGCTGATTCTTTTTGCAAAACTTCATTCGGAAAGTTGTCCCATTGAATGCTTTCTAGTCCCTGCTGAATATCAACAAGGCTGACTTCACAAGGGTCCATCTGCAAATTTTGAAGGTAGCTTTGAATTTGGTACTGTAGCATCAGGGTGTTCTCAAAATTTTTAGTTTGGGCCAGACTCAAAGCGGAAAAAAACAAACTCATCAGAGCGAACAATAGAACTTTGTGCATTCGCAAGCCTAACACGAGTCAATTTGCCCCGCCTAGCAGGATTTCCGAACGACAGGGGAGCTGATAAGAAACCAAGCGGGCTTCAAGTGGGCACCTATTTTGCTTTCTGAAAGTAAGTAACAACAAAAACGAGGGAGCATCCAATGAGCAAAGAAAAAAAAGAAACCGAAATGCCAGAAGACACATTTAACGGCAACTACAGCGCAATGCCAAAAGCAGCAGGTACACCAAATATAAACAGGGAAGCCGACATGACTGAATCAGAAATCGAATTCGGCGAAATGAACGAAGAAGACGCCATAGAATCGGGCTACACGGGCAAAGACGGCAAAGCAATCTCAACAGCCAAACCAGACGTAGAAGGCAACCCAACAGGAGCCTACACGGACATAGGAGCCGGCAGAAGCTCAGTAGTCCACCACCACAACGAAAAAAAAGATCTACACTAAGATCAAGCGGTCCGCGAAGCGGCAGCGAAAAGGCGACCCGCGAAGCGGAAGCCAAAAACGCGCGGGAAGAGACGTCAACCTTTTAGATTT
>JACMRP010000320.1 GCA_014376325.1 Pseudobdellovibrionaceae bacterium | reverse complement strand
CGTATTCACTGCGACGATCGGAAATGTAACGTTCGGAAATAAGTCGACCGGCAGGCTCTTCAGCGACATGTAACCGGCGATCATGATCAAAACAAAAAGACAGGTGATGAATACTGGGCGTTTAATCGAGAGTTCTACCATGAGGGCCCCAATGCGTGTTTTGCGAGATTTCAAACGTTTGTTTAAATTCGTCGAAAATATACATTGGGACCGATTCAGAAGCAACCCACCTTCGCGATTTCCGAAAGTAGGTACCACCTTTTTACTCGCTAAAGATTGCGGCGGTACTGACCGCCAACTTCGTACAAGGCTTCTGTCATTTGGAACAAACTGCAAGTTCTCGAAGCTTTCATGAGCGCTTCAAAAATGTTACCGCCCTTCAGAACCGTGTTCTTCAGGTTTTGCAGTTCCTTTTCAGCAACAGTTTCCTGTTTTTTCTGAAAAGTTCTCACGTTATCCAGCTGCTGGTTCTTTTCTTCGTAGGATGCGCGCGCAAGTTCGATCTTTGGCGGGACGTAGTCGCTAGCCAACGTCTTCGGATTGATGAAAGTATTTACTCCAATAATCGGCAAAGTTCCATCGTGCTTAAGGCGTTCGTAGTAAAGGCTTTCCTCTTGAATTTTGGATCGTTGGTACTGAGTTTCCATGGCGCCTAAGACTCCGCCACGTTCGTTGATGCGCTTAAACTCGTTGAGAACCGCTTCTTCAAGCAAATCGGTCAGCTCTTCCAGGAAGTAACTTCCTTGATTTGGATTTTCGTTCTTGGCGACGCCAAATTCGCGGTTGATGATCAACTGGATCGCCATGGCCCTGCGGACAGATTCTTCGGTCGGAGTCGTAATGGCCTCATCGTACGCATTGGTGTGAAGACTGTTGCAGTTATCGTAAAGCGCAATCAGTGCCTGCAGGGTCGTGCGGATGTCGTTAAAATCGATCTCTTGAGCGTGTAACGACCTGCCCGAAGTTTGAATGTGGTATTTCAACTTTTGCGAACGATCACTGGCCTTGTAAAGGTCGCGCATGGCGATCGCCCAAATACGACGGGCGACCCGGCCAAGCACCGCGTATTCTGGATCTAGGCCATTCGAAAAGAAGAAAGATAAATTGCCGGCGAAGTCATCGACCTTCAGGCCGCGCGCTAGATAGTACTCAACAAAAGTAAAACCGTTGCTCAGCGTGAAGGCCAACTGACTGATCGGGTTCGCCCCGGCCTCTGCAATGTGGTAACCAGAAATGCTGACCGAATAAAAATTCTTTACGTTTTTACGAACGAAGTACTCTTGAATGTCGCCCATCATTTTGAGCGCGAAGTTTATCGAAAAAATGCAGGTGTTCTGTCCCTGATCTTCTTTCAGGATGTCGGCCTGCACGGTGCCGCGCACTTGCTGAATGGTCCAGTCGGACAGATCTTTGTGCTCGGTTTCTGAAAGTTTGCGGCCGAGTTCTTTTTCTTTTTTGTCCACCTGCTGGTCGATGGCCGTGTTGAAATAAAATGCGAGAATCATCGGGGCCGGACCGTTGATCGTCATGCTGACGCTGGTACTTGGCGAACACAAGTCGAAGCCGGCGTAGAGCTTCTTCATATCTTCGAGCGTGCAGATGCTGACGCCGGACTCCCCGACCTTGCCGAATATATCTGGGCGTGGATCGGGATCTTGTCCGTACAGGGTTACCGAGTCAAACGCGGTCGAAAGCCGTGGCGCGCTTTCGCCCTCTGTCAGGTAATGAAATCTTTTGTTGGTGCGCTCGGGAGTACCTTCACCCGCGAACATGCGCTTCGGATCTTCATCCGCGCGCTTTAATTGAAACACTCCGGCCGTAAACGGAAATTCGCCCGGTACATTTTCTAGTTTCAAATATCTAAAACGATCGCCCCAGTCTTTGAGCGTCGGCGTGACGACCCGGCGGATGGTGGTGCCGCTCAGACTTTGCGTCGTTAACTTTTGGCGAATTTCTTTGCCGCGCACGCTGAACACAAATTCATCACCGGCGTAAGATTTAGTAAACGCGTCCCAATTTTTGAGTGAGTGCATTTCTTCGGTCGTGAAATCCGTTCCCAGATCTTTTTCGACTTTCGCCACTTTTGCGGGATCCGCATCCAGCAACTTAGAAACATTATGTAACGCGCCGAGGCTCGAAGCTTTGTCGGCTAACTTTTCGGTACGCTGTTTGTATTTTTGAATGGTGCCGACAATTTCGGCCAAATAGTTTTGCCTGTCTGGCGGAATGATACTGTGCTCTTCGGCGGACAAGACGTGACTGCGGAAGTCCTCATCCATTTTCCAGTTATTTTTGGAATCTTTTTTCTCGAGCTGCTCTGCGAGCTGGAAGAAAAGTTTATTGACGCCGCCGTCGTTAAATTGACTAGCCTGGGTGAGGTAAACCGGCACCGCGGCCTTTTCATCGAAAATTTTGCGCGAACGTTTGTACTGCTTGGACACGTCCCTGAGAGCATCGAGCGCGCCTCTGCGATCGGCTTTATTCACCGCGACCACATCCGCAAAATCAATCATGTCAATTTTTTCCAGCTGTGACTGCGCGCCGAAGTCCGAAGTCATCACGTACATGGAAATGTCGCTGACTTCGGTGATCGCCATGTTGCCTTGGCCGATGCCGGAAGTCTCCGCGATGATCAGATCGAAATTAAACTGCTTCGTGTAATTTAAAATATCCGGAAGACTCGACGCGATTTCTCTGCCCGACCCGCGCGACGCCACCGAACGCATGAACACGTGATCGCGGCTCAGGGAATTCATGCGGATGCGATCGCCCAAAAGCGAGCCGCCCGTTTTACGCTTCGAAGGATCTACGCAGACGACGGCGATATTTTTATTTGGGTAAGCGTTTAAGAATCGCTGAACGATTTCGTCAATCAGGCTAGATTTGCCGGCCCCACCGGTGCCGGTAATACCTAAAACCGGCGGAGTTCCGTTTTTAGGTTTAAACTTCTCGAGCGCACTGCCGCTGATCCCGGCGTTCACTTTTTCTAAACTGATTCCGTTTTCGATCAACGACAAAGCGCGACCCAATTCGAACGATGGAATCGGATCGTTCTTGAACGGATCTTCGACGTTATGTTGGATGACTTTTGCTTTTGCTTCCGCGATGTCGAAGTCGCAACCCTTCACGATCATTTCGATCATCCCCTCTAGTCCGAGCTTGCGCCCGTCATCGGGATGAAAGATCTGGGCTATGCCGTAGGCTTCAAGCTCACGCTTTTCATCGTGGACGATGACTCCACCGCCCCCGCCGTAAATTTGAACGTAGCTCGCGCCATTTTGGTCGAGCAAGTCCTTCATGTATTTGAAGTACTCCATGTGTCCACCCTGATACGAGCTTATGCACACTCCTTGTGCGCCTTCTTGAAGCACGGCCTTAACAACGTCGCTGACCGAACGATTGTGACCCAGGTGAATCACTTCGGCGCCGAGGTCTTGCAGAATTCTGCGCATAATATTGATGCTGGCGTCGTGCCCGTCAAACAGGGCGGCGGCG
>JACMRP010000319.1 GCA_014376325.1 Pseudobdellovibrionaceae bacterium | reverse complement strand
AGACTGCGCGTTCTTAGATCAGTCGCAAAAACTTTTAGTTCAGCGCGCACAAGAGCGGGCCGATTTTGCAAAAAAGTTTTTGGACAAAGATTATAAATTCGACGGTAAGACTGAGTTTACTTTCGATCCTGATAAAAAAGCTTTTCCTAAAAATGCGGATGAAGCTAACGAGTTCCTGAAAAAGTACATTCATTTCCAGATCGCGAATTACCAGGCGACCGACATGAAGATCGACGAAGCTAAAAAGAACGTCATCAAAAATTACGAGCGTGCCGTTAAAAGAATTCAGGACACTAAACAGTCTGATTTATTTTCGGACTATCTGGATAGTTTCGCTCGCGCATTAGACCCGCATTCAAGCTTCTTCTCTAGAGACAGCCTTGAAGATTTCGAAATTCAGATGCGTTTGTCGCTGGAAGGAATCGGCGCGACCCTTTCCTCGCAAGATGGATTTACGGTCGTGGAACAACTAGTTCCTGGCGGAGCCGCTGCAAAATCGGGACTAATCGAGCCGCAAGACAAAATCATCGCCGTTGGTCAAGACGCTAAAAAAATGGACAACGTAATCGACATGGATTTGAAAGATGTCGTAAAGAAGATTCGCGGGGCAAAAGGAACAAAAGTGTTCCTGACGATCTTGCGTAAAAAAGGCGAAGGAAAAAATCGCGTTGAGGTTTCTTTAACTCGTGAAAAGGTAAATCTTGAAGACGAAGCCGCTTCAATCATTTACGAAGACAAAGAAGTAAACGGTAAAAAGAAGAAAATCGGGATTATTAACTTTCCGTCATTCTACGCGGATTCACGCCGCGGTGGTCGTTCTTCAGCGAGCGACCTGAAAAAGATCATCAAAGAAGCGAACGAGAAAAAAGTTGATGGACTGGTGTTAGATTTATCTAATAATGGCGGCGGAAGTCTTGAAGACGCGGTTAAGATTGCCGGGTTATTTTATAAAACGGGCAACGTCGTTAAGCAGTCTTCTAAAGACGCTGGTCGTAGTGAACAGACTCTGAGCGATACGGATCCAACGGTTGATTGGGCGGGACCGCTTGTTCTTCTTACGAGCCGAATCAGTGCGTCGGCTTCAGAAATCGTGGCCGGAACGCTTCAGGATTACAAACGTGCGGTCATCGTTGGTGGCGATCACACTTTCGGCAAAGGCAGCGTTCAGTCGGTGCTTCCGATGCCAAATAACTTAGGCGCGCTGAAAGTCACGGTAGGCATGTTCTTCGTCCCTGGTGGAAACTCAACTCAGCATCGCGGCGTCGAAGCCGACGTCACTTTGCCAGGGCCTTACAGCACGGATGATATCGGAGAGAAGTCTCTGGATTATTCTTTGCCTCCGCAAAAGATCGCGGCGTTTGTTTCTCCAGAAGCTTACGTCAAGGACGGTCCCGGAGCTTGGTTGATGATTAAGCCTGACTGGGTGAAATCACTGAAAGAAAAGTCGGTGACTCGGGTTGATAAGAGCGAAGATTTCAAAAAAATCGACGACGAACTTAAAAAGGCAAAAGTTCGCGGCAAGCTGATCAAGGTCAGTGAAATTTTGAAAGATAAGTCTGAGTCCAAAACTAAAAAAGACAAAGAAAAAGCGGCTCGTTACGGCAACAAGGATCTTAAGAACAAAGAGTACTTGAAACGTGCGGACGTCAATGAAGCCACGAACGTATTGTTGGATCTGATGGGGCTTGAAGAGTCTCAACCGACCGGAAAACAAGCGAACACAAACTAGTTTTAGGTCGTTTGTAAAAACAAAAAAGCTCTGGGTTTCCAGGGCTTTTTTTGTGCCGCGCGGCTTAGAGCTTTTATTCGCGACAAAACGACCTCTTATCGCGTACATAATTTGAATCCGGAGGCAGCATCAGAATGTCTAAAAAGACCCAATCAGCTTCAAAAAAACCGGTCGCAAAATCTTCGGTGGCTACGGCAAAGTCCACTTCAGCGACGTCCTCTCCATCCGTATCGAAGCCAGTAAAGAAAACGAAGAACGAATTCGGCGGAATGTCTGAAGAGCTTTTATTAAAAATTCACAATTTCATGGTGAAGTCGCGGGTGCTTGAAGAGCGCCTGATTAAGATCTACAAAGCCGGCGAAGGCTACTTCTGGATTGGCGGACCGGGCGAAGAGGCTTTCGGCGTAACTCTCGGAATGCTTGCTAACAAAGGGCAAGGGCTGGAACACGATTGGTTTCACCTTCATTACCGCTGTTCGCCAACGATGATTGCGCTCGGCATGCCGATGATTGATGCGGTTCGTACCATGATGAATCGATCGACCGATCCCTGTTCTGGCGGTCGGAACTTTGTGGGCCATTACTGTTTTCCGAAGTGGAATGTGGCGCCGGTGACCTCGCCCCTTGAAGTTCAGTATCCCATTGCTTGCGGAACGGCTCACGCTCAGAAACGCGCGGGAAAAAAATCCATCAGCATCGTAACCGGTGGTGACGCCGGTACTGCAGAAGGTGACTTTGCGACTTGTTTGGTTTGGGCCTCGCGAAAAGGACAAGAGCTTCCGATTTTAATCACCGTCCAAAATAACGGCTACGGAATTTCAACCCCGTACGAAGGACAACACGGCGAAACTGAAATCGCCGATCGGGCGAGGGCGTTTAATATTCGTTCGCGTGTCATTAACGGCAACGATCCGGTTGTAACTTATTTGGCCCTGGAAGAAGAAATGGCTTACATCCGTAAGACCGGAAAGCCGTCTTTCGTTGAAGTCACCGTTTCGCGACTTTACGGCCATTCTTCGGCGGACGGTGCGAATCGCAATACGGTCATGTTTGACTGCGTTTTAGAATTTGAGAAAAAATTAATTTCCGCGGGCTTACTTTCGCCATCGGATGCGAAGCAAATTTGGCAGGATTACGAAGAGGAAGGCGTCGCGGCCCAACTTCAGGCGCGAACCGAACCGGTCCCTTTAGCGAACACCGTATGGGATCACGTTTACGTGAACAGTGAAAACGCCGATTGGAGGAAATTCTAATGGCAAGTGTAGCTCAAGCCATCCGCATGGCGCTTCATTACGGTGAAAAGCATCTCGCAGTTAAAGACATCTTCGGGCAAGACGTGGGTGCGCCACTCGGCGGAGTATTTACGGCCACTCAGGGTTTGAAAACAGCGTGGAATAGCCCGCTGGACGAGCGCGGTATCATCGGGATCGCCATGGGCATCGCGATGACCGGGGATCGTTGCGTCGCCGAAATTCAGTTTGGTGATTACATTTTTAATACCATCGATCTGCTAAAAATTGCTGGCAATACTTTGTGGTGCACGAACGGTCAGGTTCAGCTGCCAATGGTTGTGATGACACCGGTGGGTGCCGGCATCTTTGGCTCGGTTTACCACTCACACTCTTTCGATGCCTGGGCCTCCCGCCTGCCGGGTTGGAAAGTCGTGATGCCATCGAACCCACTGGATGCTTACGGTCTGATGCTATCGGCGATTCAGGATCCAAATCCGGTTTTGTATTTGAAATCAAAAGCGTTGATGCGCCACAAGGGTGACGAACTGATTCCTGGCGAGCCGATGGATGAAAAAGAATTGAAGGCCATGATCGACAAGCCGGTTCAGAACCCCGCGGGTTGGAAGCCCCGCTGGCCGGAACTGCAAGAGTATATAGTGCCTATCGGAGTGGGTAAGATCACTCGACCTGGCGATCACTTAACGGTCGTTACATACAGTCGTATGGTCCACTTTTGCAATGATATCGCAGATAAACTGGTGCAAGAAGGTCACTCGGTAGAAGTCATCGACCTAAGATCGATCTACCCTTACGACTGGCAAATGATCAAAGCTTCGATCGAAAAAACGGGCCGAGTATTATTTGTAAATGAAGATACCGAAGTGACCAATTTCGGAGAGCACTTAGCGTACCGTGCAACCCAAGAGTTGTTCTATCATTTAATGGCGCCCCCCCGAGTGCTTGCTGGTAAAAACTTGCCAGGCATCGGGCTTGCTCCAAACTTAGAAAAAAATTCCGTTCCCCAGTCACAAGATATTGAAACTGCAATCCGAGAAATTTTGGCGGAAATTCCGTAATGGCAAAAAAAAAAAAATCAAAGACACCTGCTTTCGACAAATACGATCTATACCGTAAAGCCGTGCAGTCCGCAGAAACTGACGTCGAATTTATACGCGATACTTACAAAGAATTGAAAAAAAAATCTGCGCGTGACTTGCGCGAAGACTTTTGCGGCACTTTCGCGCTTTCAACAGAATGGATTAAACTGAATCCACAGAACACGGCGCTCGGTGTGGATCTAGATCCAGAGCCGATGGAATACGGACGAGAAAATTATTTAACCAAACTAAAACCCGATCAACAGCAACGTATGAAACTGATTGAAGGCAACGTCCTTGAGTCACATGTTGGAAAATCCGATATCGTTCTGGCAATGAACTTTTCTTACTTCCTTTTCAAAACGCGGGATCTATTGCGGGCTTACTTTAAGAACGTCTATGAAGGACTTGATAAAGACGGGATCCTTATTGCGGATTGTTTTGGCGGCAAGCAGTGCCAGGCGCCCATCGAAGACGTGGGCAAACGCAAAGGCTTTACTTATTACTGGGATCAAGACAGCTTCGACCCGATCACGAACGAAGCGCAGTTTTATATTCACTTTCGTGTCGGTGGCTTCAAAGTCGAAAGAGTTTTTAGTTATGACTGGCGGATGTGGACGATACCTGAGCTACGCGAGATCATGACGGAAGCTGGATTTAAAAAGACGAATGTTTATTGGGAAGGAACCGCCAAAGACGGATCCGGTAATGGCGTCTTTAGTCGCACCGAAGTTGGCGAATCCTGCGACAGCTGGATCGCCTACATCGTAGCAGAGAAATAGGATCTAGCGCACTTTACCTGGGTTATCGACTTCGCGATAGATCGTACCCGGAGATAATGACGCCGGTCGCGACGGCGCCGAAGGTGCGTAAACCGGAGTCGCATTGTCGCAGAATGAAATGTCTTCGCCCACATACTCGCGGCATTCCATCGCCATAAAATAGCAGAGATCTGCATTTGCGCTTTCGTT
>JACMRP010000318.1 GCA_014376325.1 Pseudobdellovibrionaceae bacterium | reverse complement strand
TGCAAAATGCCGGGCACTGGATGATAGACTCGAAGCGGAATATTTTCGGCTGCACAGCGTTTCTTGAGAGCGTCGACCCAGAAATACGAACCGACGCCGTCCACCAGCAGGCGGACTGCGCAGCCTCTCCAAATCGCCAACTGCAATTCGACAAGAATTATGTCTGAAAGGGGATCCATTTCGAAGATGTAAGACTCTAGGGTGACGCTTTTTTTCGCGTGGCGAATGAGCGAGACGAGTTCTGCAAAAAAATCGTCGCCGCTATGGTAAAGTTTTGTGTCGTCCCAGGTTAATTTCATGTCTGTATTTTGATAATTTGTTCGACAGCGCCTAAAAGTCGAGACGATAATAGACAACATGAAATATACTGCCCTGCGTTTTATAAGCGTTCTTATTCTGTGTTCGACGGCCATGGCCGAATCTAAAATTACCGTCGGCTATTTTTCGACCGCGAATCAGGAAAATTTTGATAAATACGTGAAGCCACTGTTTGATGAATTCAAAAGCAAATGCAATACGTGCGAGCTTGCGAACCTGACTCCGTATGATGACAAAGGAAGTTACGACCCAAGTAAACTGGTTGAAAAATTGAAGTCGATTCCTAGTGAGATCACTTTTTTGTATTTCGACTGGAACAAAAAAATGTTTGATGCCGATCGACCTTTGATCGCGTTGCTCAACGAAAAGATTGCGGCGGGACAATTGGTCTTAGCGCCGACCGGACAGGCGGCTAACGGCGAAGCGGGAACTCCGCTCAGCGGCACCGTAATGGGACAAACTAAAGATGCCGTGATCATTGGTGAAACGATTGGGCGCGAACGTCTTTTGCCGCAAAGCTATTTTGGTCCGGAAATGTTAACGGCTATCTACGCGCCCAAAGAGCACGACGATAAAGGCGTGGGGCCACTTTACTTTGCCGGCAAGTGGGCCGCTTCGTGGAATAAACGTGCGCCGAAAGAATGGCTCGATCACTTTAAAACGAAGAAAATGAAAAGCCGAAAGATCTTCTTAGACGCGAACGACCTCGTAGGTCGGTAATCTCGCTTTCCGCCATTGAATTCTTCACTGCAAACAGGCACGATGCCTGTTTGCAGTGAAGCCTTATCCAACAAAAGATCCACTTCCAAATACAGATTTAGATAGCAACGAGCGCCTATCGCCCGGGAAAGATCTCGACGCGCGCCTGATGGCGGGCGGGGATTCGCGACGCTAAGATTTTTCGCGCTTCTTCGATGGAATACCGGCTTGATAAATGGATGAACACGATCTTTTCGCTTTCTATGGAATCCAACTGCGGAATGATCTCGTCCAAGTGGGTATGTCCCCACGCGCGGGCGTCCTGGATCGATTTTTTGTCGTCCATATAAGTTGATTCCATCAATAGGATCTTCGACTTCTTGACCCAAGGCCGGCTGTCTAAAAATTCGATCTGCGTATCGCCGGTAAAACTAACCAACGGGATTTCTTGAACGTCGTGCAATTCGCGGCCCTGTTTTTTGATTTCAACAATTTCGTCCTGACTCATGCCCTGAAATTCTGCAGCCAATTTTTTTTGCCGGTGAAACAAGGTGTAGCCGAAAGATTCGATTCTGTGAGCCGTCGGAAACGCGCGTACGAAATGCCCGGGCTTGACCGGGATTTCTTCATCCGCAGTCACCGCATGAAAGTTGTAAGTGTATTGATGATTTTCGATCTTTTGCCAAAGCTTCATGATTTGGTCCATGGGCTCGACCAAACTTGGTGGCATATAAAAGTTCGGCGTTTCTTGGCGATTCATCGCCTTTTGCGAAATGATATAGGGAATGCCGGCCGCGTGATCTAAATGCCCGTGACTAATAAAGAACTGTTTCAGGTTCAACAAAAACGGAAACCCTTGGGCCACGTCGAATGCCAGAGAAAACTCTGGAAGAGTGATGGCGGTACGAATTCCCGACAAGCTTAAGCCCTTCAGGCTGATGCCGTCGTGAACGTAGTCCGTTCCGCCCGAAAGTCCCATTAGTGAATGCTTTTGGCCACGAGATCATGGCCAATCCAAGCGACGGGGCTTTGCGGATTCCACGAATCGTGTAACATAACGTAGCCGCAAGAATTGAAAACAACTTCACTTAATTCAGAAGTAATCAGTTTTTTGCCGTCTTTATGCAAAGAGATCAAATGCTCCGAAGCCGCCAGCATAGTTTCTAATTGCTGTTTCGAAGAGTGCTGTGGCCATTTATCAAAGTTGCAGTGCTCTTTGATTTCCGGGAGGCTTAGATAGTTGTCGGTGAAGACCATGATGTCTTGAAGTTTAACTTCGTCTTTTAATAAAGCCTGGCAATCCGTCAGAATGTTTTTGCCGACGGCCGATATTTTGCACTCTTTCTCGATGGCTCCGAGCAGAGGGTAAAGCGATACTTCAACTCCTTGAAAGATCGAACTAGAGTTGGTCAGAATTTCCGGGCAGTTATAAATACAAGCGTGAATGCCTTTTTTAGATGCTTCCACCGCGATATTTTCTAAATCTTTTTTAGCCCAACCTTGTATGTAGGGAGTGTAAGTCTGCCACTTGTATTCGCCGCGATTCAGAATTTCGGTCCCGTGATAACCGTAACCGGTGTAAGCAACGTGTCCGCCGCCCGATTCGATTTTTTCGCGCAGGGGAGATGAGAGTTCGATCAGATGACGAAGAGTTTCGGCAGTGACTTCGCGAAAGCTAATCGCGCAAAACTTACCGATGTCGGAATCCCAAAGCTGTTTCGAAGCTAAATATCGGTCTCCGCTGCCTTTGCATGTGCGATTCATTAACGGCATCACGATCTTGATGCGTGGAACGCCACCGGCCATCAAATGCGCAAACAGAACATTGGCTCCAGCCGGGATCAGTGGCGCAAGCTCAGTCATAAACGCGGAAACATTTTTACGGAATCGCGCAACGCCGTTTTGCCGACTTTCTTCGATAGATTTAAAATCCATCTTCGCGTTTTCCCACTCGGAAAGTTTCACATCTTTGAGCTGATCGACCGGGGCAGAACCCTTTGAGTCAGGTTCTAAATCAAATCCTGCTTCGAGCGGAATATTGATGAAAGGTTTCGTAACAAGGGCGGCCTCTTCGGCATTCAGTGCGCGGAGTTGTCCGTTTTCTCTGCGGCCGACGGTCGCGCGGACGATCGTCATGCCTCTGCGTTCAGCTTCTTCAACGAGTCCGTTTGCGTATCCACGACTAAAGAGTTCGCCGAACAAAACCAATACGTCCCCTTTTTTGTAAGGACTGAGCTCCGGCTTTTGTTTCATGAAGGTTGCTGCTTGCATCGGTTTTGTCTCCCAAAAATGAACCTTAGTTTTCTCTTAGGCTCGATGAAGGGGTCAAGGAACAACACAGCGTCTTGACTCGCTAAGTAAAAGTTGGTGGGATCATGGACATGCGTATTGTCTCGATGGTTCCGTCTTGGACCGAAACACTTTTGCTTGCCGGAATCCCTGTCGTTGGCAGAACACGCTTCTGTATTCATCCCGAAGACCTGGTTCAAACAATCCCCATCGTCGGCGGAACTAAAGATGTAAAATGGGATCTCGTCGGAGATTTGAAGCCCGATTTTATTTTGCTCGACCAAGAAGAAAATCCGATAGAAATGGCGGAAGAAAGTCCCTGCAGGGTCCTCGCAACGCACGTGCACTCTTTAGAAACCCTTCAATTTGAACTTCAGCGCCTCGGGACCGAGTTTCAGAGCCAAAAATTAATTGCGTGGTCCTTGCAACTGCAAAGTATTTTAGACCGTGGTCCACTTGAGTGGAATGAGGACGTCATCCCGGCTTTGAAGGATTGGGTGATCACTCCCATGCGACCGGGCCCACGACCGGTGCTTTACGTGATTTGGAAAAATCCTTGGATGGCGGTAGGACCAAATACTTTTATCGGCTCGGTGCTTCACCAGTTGGGTGCTCAAGTTTTGCACTTTTTGGGAGAGGAAAAATATCCCGTCATCGAAATTGAAGACTTTAAAGATGCGCTGATCCTTTTTTCTTCCGAACCTTATCCATTTCACAAAAAGCTGGAAGAGCTTCGCCGCGATGGCCTTGCGGGCGCCGTCGTCGATGGCGAAGCGTACTCTTGGTTCGGCATTCGCAGTTTAGAATTTTTAAAGCGTTGTTACCGCATATCGTGAACACCACTCAATAACGTGACGACTCGACGAACGGTGCAGGCCTAGCATGGTCTGCAGATCCGAGCGAAATACGCTTGAGTTATTGCGCCAGTGCGCATTCAACGCGCGTTCGAAACTTTCGCCGGCGGTCACTTCGGTAACGATCGAAACTCCTAAAAGTTTTTCGTCCTTGAATTGCAATGCTTCACGGTTGTTTGTATGGAATGGACCGACAATGACCGGCAGGCCGGCTGCAAGTGGCTCCATCACGCTATGTACTTGTTTGCGGAAAGATCCGCCAACAAAAGCAAAATTTCCCCAAGTGTAAAGTTCCGCAAGGACGCCTACGACATCCGCAATCAAAACGTCTTCGTCCTTCCAAGTATGCGCGCGGGTGTAACGACAGTACGTCAGTCCGGCGCTCCGCAGATCGCGTTCGATCGCGGCCAGATGAAAATCCTGAATTTCGTGCGGAGCTAAGATCATCTGGCATTCGCCACGTAATTTAATGAAGGCCGGAATTAAAGCGCGCTCGTCCTCTGGCCAAGTAGAGCCCGCAACCAATACCGGAACTTCGCCTGAAGGTTTCAAGGCAAGCTTCAGGGGTTTCGGATTTTGCAATCGGTGAAAAACTTGATCGAAGCGGGTATCGCCATGAACCGAAACCGGCGTATCAAGTTTAATTCTGTGGAGCTGCTCAACATCGGCATCGGACACGCAATGAATCTCTGAAAGTTTACCGAGTGCCCAGGCCGTGACCGCGCCAGACACTCCGCTCAGTCTAGAACTATTCGAAGCGAAAGTCGCTGCGAACAGCAAAGAAGGTATGTTCTGATCGTGACAAGCCGTGGCCATCACCGGCCAGACGTCGGTGCGGGCAATTAAAAAACATCTTGGTCGCCAAATTTTTAAAAAATGTTCGCAGCTACCGTAAAAATCCCAGGGTAATGCGCCCCACGCATCGACTTCCAGTCCGGCGAGTATTTTTTTAGCGGACGGCGAAGAGTAAGTCACGATCACCGGAATATCTGGAAATCGCTTTTTCAGGTCGCGTATCACCGGGCGAGCGTATTCTATTTCTCCGCTGGCGGCGTGGATCCAGAAGGGACGCTTCTTTGCGATCTCTGCACGGGAACCCTGTTTGACTACGAAAAAAGATTTATTTTTATCTGACACCATCTGCTTTGTTTTTGAATTCAAAAATGGTCTTAGCAACTGCAAAAGAAAAAATCCCAGCGGATAAAAAAAATACTGATAGATCGAACGGATCATCGCGCCACTTCCAATTTTTTTGCAATTTCGGCTCGGACCAACGCGGGCTTTATCTCCACCATGCACTGATGAAAATTTGGATTGATGCAAGGACCCTGACCGTGTTTGCTGCAGGGGCGGCACGCCAAATTGATTTCTAAAATCTTCGTAGAATTATACCTTGAGGGAAACCCGAACGGCGCAGGCCCCATCAAAGCGATTGCTGGAATTCCAAGTTGTTCACCGACGTGCAATAAACCCGTATCATTGCTGACCAAGACGCGAGCTTTTTCGACTAACGCAGAACTTACCAGCAACGATGCTTTGCCGGCTATGTTCAAAGTTCTTTCGGGCGCGACGTTCGCGATTTCTTCAATGAACGTGTCATCAGGACCGCCGAGTAAAACGAATTTTTGATCGGGCATGCTTAAGATCAATTCTTTAAAATGGGCTATCGGCCATCGTTTCAATGCGAACGCCGCAGATGGCGCGAGCGCGATGAAAGGTTTGTCCTTCAAACTTCCTAAAAGAGTAGCCGCCTGGTCGCGTTCTGCATCGGCTAAAAATAACTGCGGCGCGGGTGGAAGAGTGGCGGGAATATTCCATCGAATCAAGGGCTCTAATAAATCGCGCTGACCCGAAAAAGGCATGCGGTACGTGTTTTTTCTAAGTTGAAAAAGCAAAAATCTTTTCCAACGTTTTTGGGAACGACGGATGAAGCGGGCGCCGCGAAACAAACCTAATTTCCAGTAAACAAATCTAGATCGCAAATTATTGTGGGCATCGTAAATATGCGTGAACTTGGTTCCCCGTTGCATTTCGCCGAGAAGACTAAACAAACCAGCTAATCCGGACTTACGATCATAC
>JACMRP010000317.1 GCA_014376325.1 Pseudobdellovibrionaceae bacterium | reverse complement strand
CTGCTTTGCACACTGATCGCAACTTCGAGCCACGCTTTGACTCTCGACGAATATCTTTCAGAGGTGCAGAAGAAGCATAAAGAATTTCAGTCCTTTGAGGTTTCTAAAGAGGCCGCCGAAGACCGCAGGGTCGCGGGTGATCTGGCGCTCAGCCCCACACTTTCGATGGACACTTCGTATCTAAGTGACGAGAAAAAACCGCAGACGACGGGCGGTACCAAGTTACAAGCGACTCAGTATAACGCGGGCGTGGCCAAGCAATTTTCGACCGGCACTTACTTGGGCGTCAGCGGAAATTTGCAGCACTTAACGATCGCAAACCCCGTTTTACCGGGATTTCCGTCGGACTATACAACGGGGACGCTCGCGGTGACACTTTCGCAATCTCTTTGGAAGAACGCTTTCGGCCGCGCGGTGAGTTTGCGGCGCGAGCGTGAGACCGTTTCTTCGAATTTAGAAAAAGAGAGCTTTAACCTTCAGCAGCGGCAAATTCTTTACAACGCTGAAAGTGCCTACTGGGATTACATGTACCAGCAAGAAGAACTCGCGCAAAAAGTGGACTCGTTAGAGCGATCCCGCAAAATTGAAACGTGGTTGAAACGACGATTTAGTGACGGCATCAGTGACCGCGCAGACTTCCTCAATGCCCAAGCGCTTTCGATTTCGCGTGAACTGGCGCTTGCGGTGACTCGCGACCAGGCGCTTTCGGCAGAAAAGAATTTACGCGACTTTATGGAGCTTGCTCCCAACGAAAAACTGCCGGCGCTGAATTCGGATTTTAAAAAGCCCCGCAACATTGGCGAACTGATTAGCGGAGCTACCGCTGGCGATATCGTTCGGCTGGACACGTACCTTGCTTCTCTAGAAGCGCAGGCAAAAGGACTTGGCGCGAAAGAAGCGCAGGAAGCTCTTCGTCCCGATTTAGTTCTGCAAGGTTCTTACGCGACAAACTCGTTTTCGACAATTTCGCAGAACGACGCTTTGAAAGACATCGCGAAGGCAGATGCCCCGACGTCGCAGGTTGCGTTGAAGTTCTCTTACATGTTCGATACGGACGCGAAGAATTCGCAAGAATCGCTTTCACGGAAAGAAGCGCTCGCCGCCCAGCTTAAGAGCGAGCGAAAGATTTTAGAAAGTGCGTCTTCTTGGTCCGAGTTACAAAGACGCTACGGCGAGCTGCTAAAGCAAATCGAAACGGCAGAAAAGTTAAACAAGGTCCAGCTGAGTAGGGCGAAAGAACAAGGCCTCAAACTCAGCCGCGGCCGTTCGGTGACTTCGGACGTCGTGATCTCGGAAGAAGACGCTTCGTCTTCCGCCTTGTCCCTGAACCGAATGCGGGCGGAAGCGCGTAAGATCGAAGCGCAGAGCAGACTCTTTATCAGAATTTCTCAAAAGAACTAGGCGGATAAATATGAATCTTTCAGCATTGTCCATTAAACGACCGATTTTTATTCTATGCATCGTTTCTTTGATGCTGATCCTCGGCGTGATTAGTTTATTTAAGATGCCGGTAGATTTATTCCCTGACGTGACATTTCCGATCGTGGGAATTCAGGTGACTTACCCCGGAGCTTCTCCCGTCGACTTAGAAAAACAAGTTTCGAAAATTATCGAAGATGAGCTCGGAAGCTTGTCCGGACTAAAAACTATGACCTCAAACAATCTTGATTCGGTCGCGATCATCATTTTGGAATTCCGCTTGGGTACGGACATCAAAGAGGCCGAGCAGCAAGTTCGTAACCGCATCGGCAATGTGCGCCGATCGTTACCGTCTGACATTTACGAGCCGACCATTTTTAGATTTGACCCTGCCGATCAGCCGATCATTACGCTCGCGATTACTTCGTCGCTGAAAACCGGCGAAGCTTACGACGTCGCGAACGAGTTGATCAAACCTCAGTTCGAACGCCTGAACGACATTGGACAAGTGAAGGTCGTCGGTGGCCGCAAGACCGAAATCCACGTGCTCGTCGATAAAAATAAAATTCAGGATCGCCAAATTTCGATGATTCAGATCGCAAAACGGGTCGAAGAAACGTCGAAGGACATTCCGATTGGCAAAGTCGAAAACCCGTTGCGTGAACTGATCATGCGAACCAACGGAGAGTTCGTGTCATTAGATGACATCAACGAAGTGAACGTCAACTTCTTGGGTTCCGATAAAGCGGTTCTGCTGAGTGATGTCGCGCGCGTCGAACGTGGGCTTGAAGATCAAAAATCGATGGCATCCATCAAAGGGCAACCGGCTTTATTGCTGAACGTCTTCAAACAGTCCGGTGCCAACACCGTTGCGGTGACCGATGCGGTCAAAAAATCACTCGAAAAAGTGAATAAACTTTTGGTCGATAAAAAGATCGACGCCAAGGTTCAGGTCGTTCGCGACTTGTCCCGCCCGATTCGTTTGAACGTCGCGGACGTTTACGAATCCATCATGATCGGCGTGGGGTTGTGTATCTTGGTCGTTTTCTTATTTTTGGGATCTTGGCGGTCAACGTTGATTACGGGCATGGCGCTACCGAATTCTTTGCTCGGCGGATTTATCGTCATGTACGGAATGGGATTTTCGATCAACATGATGACGTTGCTTGCGCTCTCATTGGCGGTGGGGTTGCTCATCGATGATGCGATCGTCGTGCGGGAAAATATTTTCCGGCACATGGAGATGGGCAAAGATCCAAAGACGGCGGCACTTGAAGGCACGACCGAGGTTGCGCAGGCCGTGGTCGCGACGACGCTGGTGGTGATCGCGGTGTTCGGTCCAATTTCTTTCCTGGACGGAATCATCGGGCAGTTCTTTAAGCAGTTTGGTTTGACCATCGTGTTTACGATGTTGATTTCTTTATTCGATGCTTTCACCGTCGCCCCCATGTTATCGGCCTACATGGCGTCGCCGAGCGAGCACGGTAAACGTAGCGGTCTATTCGGCGGAATTCTTGGGTTCGTGGACAGAGCTCAGTCGAAACTCGAAAATGTTTACGAAGGTGTTTTAAAAACGACTTTAAAATTTCCGAAATCGGTTTTGGCTGCGGCCGTCGTAATCTTTATCGCCTGTATGGGGACCACCGTCTTTATTCCAAAAACGTTTTTGCCCGCAGCGGATAATGGTGAATTCGGCGTCACCGTTGAAATGCCGGTCGGAACTTCGCTGGAAGGGACTTCAACCTTCGTAAAACAAATCGAAAAATTACTTACCGAGAATAAAACGGTCGACATGGTTCTGACGACGATTGGCTCATCCAATAATGAAGCGAACAAAGCAAATTTATTTGTCCGTTTAGTAGAGCGTAAAGATCGGAAGTTAACGACCACCCAAACTAAAACCGCGATCCGTGAACAAATGGTTCAATTTAATAAGTCGGCGGTGGTTGAAATCGGCGATATCGATGCCGCGAACAGTGGGCAGAAGCCGTTCAATTTAAATATTACGGGCGATGACCTCGAACAGCTCAGCGCGTACGCCGAAAAAATCAAAGCACGCATGATCAAAATTCCTGGTTTGGTGGACGTGGATACGAACTTCCGTGGCGGTAAACCAGAGTTCCACGTGGCATTCGATCGCAAAAAATCAGAAGCCCTGGGTATTTCTACGGTGGTTGCGGGCGCCGAGCTTCGCAATCGAACCGAAGGCGCCGAAGCTGCCGTCTACCGTGAAAACGGGATTGAATACAAAGTGCGCGTTCGCTTCGAAGAGAAATTTCGCGATCTGCGGGAGCAATTCAATACGACCTTCGTTCCGAATCAGAATTTTAATATGATTCCCCTCAAACGAATCGCCATTGCAGAAGACAGTACCGGGTATTCGCAAATCAACCGGCAGAACAAGGGAAGATTTATTAACGTGGCCGCAAACTTGGGCGCGAACGGGTCTTTGGGTTCGGTCACCGAAGCGGTGAAGAACATCATCAAGAACGAACTTCCGCCGCCGCCAGGGGTCGATACCGCGTTCAAGGGGCAAGCGGAGGACTTTCAGGATTTATTGACCAACATGGCCATCGCGATTTTGCTCGGCATCGTGTTTATTTATCTGGTTCTCTCTTCGCTTTACGAAAGTTTCATCACGCCATTTACGATCTTGCTGGCGTTGCCGCTGGCAATGTGCGGAGCGATGCTGGGGCTATTGATCTTTGGAAAGACGATCGATATTTTCTCTTTGATCGGAATCGTTCTGCTCTTGGGAGTGGTCGCGAAGAATTCGATTTTACTCGTGGATTATACAAAGCAGCTTGAAGAGGCCGGTATGACACGGAACGAGGCTTTGATCAAAGCATGCCGGACCCGTTTGCGCCCGATCTTGATGACTTCGCTAGCGTTGATTGCGGGCATGATACCGATCGCGGTCGGGTTGAACGAGGCTTCGGCGATGCGGACTTCGATGGGCGTTGCGATTATCGGCGGTTTAATCAGTTCGACTTTACTTACTTTGTTAGTGGTGCCGGCGGCCTACGGATTCGTGGATAATTTCCGAGTGTGGTTAGGTCGCATGCTCAGTTACTTTGGTGGCTCAGGCACTGGTAACGATCACGGACCCGCGAAATAGAAATTTAAGCTGCCAGCAGACAGATTTAAAATTTGCCCGGAGTATTGTCCGGGTTTTTTTTGTTCTGGGGTAAACGGTGGCTTGCTGAGGTCGCGGTTTCCTGGTTAGGATGGCTGCTGGAGGCTCTATGCATGCCGTTGTAAAAATCTTGATCGCTTTGTTCGGAGTCGTGTTCGTGTTCTTTGCTCTGGTTTTTGTTTTGAATACGGGGGATGTGGTTCCTTCCACAAAATCTTTGCAAATCGCGGATTCCGTGAAGGCGATGCCCGGATATAACCTGACGAACTTGCCACGGCCTGCGATGGCGCTCGAAGGCGTCGGTGAATCGGTGCTTTATTCAGATTATGTTTATTCACGCGAGAAGATGGATGAACTCTTGCTGGCGAATGCAAATGTCGTAGACGAACTCGTCAAGGCCTACAAGATTCGCACCGTCGAGGTCGTTGTAAAACACGAGGTTCCATTGCGAGAATCGTCGCAGGCACGGAACGCCCACAAATTGTTTTTACTGCATGTCAGTCAGCTTATCGCGACCGAAAAGGGCAAGCTTGCTGAAAATTTGCTGCTGAATTCAAATGAATTTTTACTGAGTGTCGTTGAATCTCCACAGATGTTTTTGCCGAAACTGACGGCTCTGGATTTATTTGAGATGAACGCGCGCTTCGTTGCGGACTTGGTGGCCTCAAAAAAAGTTCTAAAAGCGTCTTCAGAATTGAAGGCGAGTCTGCGGATCGCGCCGCCCATCACGCAAATCATCGAGACCGCGATGAAGGGTGAATTCATCGCCGCTAAAAGTGTGGTTGAATACTCGAAGGCCGTGGGTCCCGCGTTCGCGTTTAGCGATGCCGATGGTGGTAGTCGTGGGAATCCGGCGTTGGAAAAATTTCTTCTGCGCCCTGAAGAGACGATGAATTGGTTTGCGCAAATTTACTCAGATATTCAGGAGCCGGCGTGCGACTTAGCGAAGTTAGCAAAATGCTCTGCGGTGTATGCGGCCGAAATCGAAAACCCAAACGTAATCCAAATCCTGTCGAACCCGGTGGGCCGAAAACTGGTCCAAATCATGATGCCAAATCCCCAATTCACCCGCGACAAACTACAGTCAAAGGT
>JACMRP010000316.1 GCA_014376325.1 Pseudobdellovibrionaceae bacterium | reverse complement strand
GCCTGAGAAGTCATCGCAAAAGTAGAGACTGCGCCGTTCGTCAACGTTAAGGTCTGGACCGGTTTCGCGTAAAGCGCCGTGTCTTCGTTTGTCAGGAAGGATTCATCAGCACCGTAGGAGGAAGACAGCGCGGTCGCTCCTGAATTGAATTGCATAGCGGTGTTGGAGCAATTCTGAAAAAGCATTACCAGCGATACGGTATAAACAGCTAATAGAGTTGTCTTAATGTTCTTCATTTTCATGGCGTTAAAATCCCCTTATTAGAGGTAGTAGCAAAAAGACTGACTGTCCCACCTTGAAACGAAATTCGCTCTAAGGCTTCGGAGCCAGATTTAAAGTTGTAAGGTCCTGCAGATATCTTAGTCGTTGATCATTGCGTGGTTATTTTTTTGCAATTGCCCTAGATCATGAAGAAAATGTTCCGCGGATGGGGCCTTAGATTGCTTTTAACGCTGTCTATCGTCCAAATTATAGTCAGTTGGTTGCCGAATAAGGCCGAAGCGAATGTCGTCACAACCCGTGATCGGGTGAACGATGCCCGTTACGTCCTGGCGAGCGCCGCAGAGAACAATCCAGACTACCCCAAACATCTCCTGACGATCCTGCACGCGCTCACAAGCACCGTTGTGGTGTCGCTTCCTGTCGGCGCAGACTACGCTCACTGCAAAAAATTTAATATTTACGCTTACTACAATCCCTACACGAAAATGATCCACCTTTGCGAACGCGTAATGAAAGAATCCTCTGACAGAATCGTGCAAACGATCATTCACGAGGCAGCCCACGCGGCTGGTTACGCTAGCGAATGTGATGCCACACGCATCTCGATCATCGCGATGATGGCCGCCCGAAGGGTCGCGAACGAAGTCGGTTACCAGTGCGTCCTCTAAACCCAATCCATCCATCTACTTTCACGACTACTTGGTGAAGATACCGTAACATGCATTTGCCACCGATTATGGTAAATTTGCGCCATGAAGTTATTCACCGTTGGCTATGAAGGTACGGACATTCAGGATTTTACGACAAGCTTAATAAAGCAAGGCGTTCGCTCCGTCGCGGACGTTCGCAAAAATCCTGTCAGTCGCAAACGCGGTTTTTCTAAACGACTCTTGGCCGGAGCGCTGGCCGAAGTCGGAATTGAATATCTGCATCTCCCCGGACTCGGAGTTCCCACCGAATGGCGAAAACTCGCTAAAACAGAAATTATAACTAGAAAAAAAATGTTTAGCGACTACGTCAAAAAAATCTTGCCGAAACAAACGGAAGACATCGAACTTCTTCGCAAGCTGATGAAAAAAAAGGGCCTAGCGCTTTTGTGTTACGAGGCTGATGCGCATGACTGTCATCGAAGTTTCGTTGTCGACGCAATGGTAAAATCCCAAAAAGAAAAAATAAAGATCGTAAACCTTGAAGTGCAACAACCAAGACTATTCAACATAGGAGTCCGCGATGTCGACACCAATCGATCCAAAAAAACCCGTGAACCCAGTGACGCCAGAAAAAAAGCCGGGTCGTCTTCCCGCCGAACCCCGAAAAGATCCCCCGGTCGAAGAACCGAGGCAAGTGCCTCCTGAAGAAGATCCGGTAAAGGATTCGCCACCAGAAATTGAGCCTCCAAAAGATGATCCACCCGTTCAGGAACCGATGGATCCCCAAGCGCAATCATGAACACCCGTAAGAAGTATTTCATCGGCACCGCCGCATGGAATCTGTCAAAACAGTTCGCGGAGCCTTTTGGGAATCGGCGCAAAATGGGGGGTCTTATTAATTCAACTTCCACCAACTCTAGAGCTCTCTGAACGCGTCGCGAGTGAGTTTTTCTCTGGGGTGCTCGAAATGCAAAAAAAGAGCGGCAAGCCAGTTATAAGGGCTTCCCGCTCAGGCGTGTGTGATGAGATCGTCAAGACTAGGTGTTAAGACACCCGTGCGGCGTTAAGACACCGCTAGCAGATCGCTCAGTTCGCGATCATGCTCATGACGTCGATGTTGGGACCTGCGAGTCGAACGACGTCGCAGAATCGTGCGAAGGGCTGCCGTTGCATCATTGACGGCCGTATGAAAGTCCTCGCCATTTTTACGAACCTTCAATGTTCCTTTCTGATGACTTGGTTTGAGGATCAGCTCACAAATGAATGCTGGCTTTCGATTCTCGGTCCGGCGTCTTTCGGTCTCAATTCTTACCGTCAGTGAGGTCTGATGGTCATATTTCATAAAGCCTTCGGTCGCGCCGGCGACTTTCTCTTCAAGATAATTTTCTAAGGCTTCCGTTTTACCAATGTCTCTAAAAAATACGGTGGTGTTCATACTCGACCTCCTCAGTCTTTGAAACCGGGAACCACATGTTCCCTTCTGAAAACATTATCGTTGATCTCCGAACATAGTTAAAATATATAATATCTAACTCACAGTTAGGATAATCGTATGTTTAATTATAACCACCTTTATTACTTCTACGTCACCGCCCGTCTTGGTGGAGTTAGCAACGCGTCGAAATTTCTGACGATCAGCCAACCATCGCTCAGCACGCAGATTAAAACTTTCGAAGCTTCGGTCGAGCGAAGTCTGTTTGAAAAAGTGGGACGCAAAATGCAACTAACTTCAGAAGGCGAACGGGTCTACGCGTACTGCCGGCAAATTTTCGAAATTGCTAATAATCTTTCGGAGTACTTAAAAAGCCCCGAGCAAAAAGACAAACGGCGTATCGGCATCGGCGTTAGCGAACAAATCGAAAGACCTTTCGTTGCTGATTTGCTCGGAAACATCCTTCAGCGTGGTAAAGAACACGTGCACGCCACCTTGACGGTTAGCTCCGGTTCAGAAAAGGAACTCATGCAAAGGCTGCGGGCCCAAGAAATTGACCTAGTCCTGACGAACCGGTCTCTGCAGAGCGACGATCTTCATGAAGTGGTCTCGTTAAAAATGCCGGTGGGATTTGTGATTTCAAAAAATTTACTGAAACTGCACGGTTTCAAAAAGACGCCGACCCTTGCGGAGGTCTTCAAAAACGACGGTATCGTATTGTTCGTCCCCTCCGAAAAAATGCGGCTTCGACATGAACTCGACGTTTATATGCAGCAGAAAAATTTGAAAAAACCTATCTTGATGGAAAGTGACATACTTTCCATCTTGACCCGCGCGGTGGTCGACGACGGCGGATGCGCTTTTTTGCCGATTCCGTATATTTACAACGAGCTGAAGTTGGGATTACTGACCGTCCTCGGTCCTTCGGAAGGCTTGTGGCGCCACAGGATCAGCCTGATTTCACGCAAACAGCTTAAATACGATCCGCTCTTTGAAGAGCTTAAGAACAATTTGACCGCTCGTAAGTAGATTCCGGTTAAGCAAGCGGTTATGGAACAAAAAACCTGCTCGTTAGAAATAATCGTCTAGGATGTCGATCAACATTTTGTTGAGCCATTTTACTTTTTTAGCGGCCGTGATCTGGGTCGAGCTTGCAAAATAATGCTGAAGTATTTCTTCACGGAATTTTTTCGCGGTGTCTTCGTGCAAGATCAAGACGCCCGCTTCAGTGTCGTGAATAAAGCTTCGCGCATTTAAGTTTACCGAACTGATGAAGCTTAATTTCTGATCGATCACCATCAGTTTTGCGTGCATGATGGACTTTGGATCTGTCCACTCAAAGACGTCCATTTCTTTCAAGTGTCTGTTGATGCCTTCTTTATTAACATCTTCCGCGATGCTGGGCGTATCATCCCCGGCCAGCATGACTCGAGTTAGAAGCTTCACCTTAACGCCACGTTCGGAAGCGCGGCCGAAAGCTTCGCTAATCAGCTTTGAGGGCCTAAAGTACGGAGTCGTTAGCAAAATTTCCATTTGTGCAGAATCGATCATTTGTACGTAAAACTTCTCTAACATACCGTCGTCGGCGTAAGGAACAGAAAGCACGGTTCGAATCATCGGCGTTGATTTAGACAAATCGTAAAAATATTTATCCTGCCCAGGCGCCACCGGTCGGGCGGCATTGACGTTTGCAGAGCGCACATAATTCGATTTATCATCGCGATTCCAAAACTCCAACATTTGGGCAAGCAATGGCTTCACGACGTCTTTGCCACGGAGCTCAACTTCGAAGTCGTCATAAAAAATAAAAGGTCGCTCATTCCCGGCATAGTCGATCAACCAAGGGTATTTGTAATAGCCAGGCTTATCCACAAATAAATAGGAATCGCGAATGTTGCGTCCGCCCGTCACAAAAAAGTTATTCTGCGGAGCTTTTTCAGAGTAGCCAATCAGCATTTTGGCATGATTCACTCTGTGGAACCCGTCGACCCATCGCCCGTGCATTCCGTTCGTTGAATGGTATTTATAATATTGAATTTTTACGTTCGGGCGCCCCAACATCAATTTATTGATAATCGCTTTATCTTTGCGGAGCACCGTCGCCTCGGGAATCAAGATGCGGATCTGGGTTCCGCGATCTGCGTGATGTCGCAGGGCTCTCGCGAGGACGTCCCCGAAAAAGTCCGCACTAAAGTTAAGCGACGATACCCAGATAAAATCAAACTGCGGCGCCTTTGAAAAATCCAACGGAATCGTGGGATTTTTATCCCTGAATGCTACCTGCGGCACGTCCGCTCCCGTCAGGCCTTTCATTTTTGCATTGAATGCTTTGATTGGCTCACGTAAGTTGACGATTTTTTCTGCCGGACGCGCGCATGTTACCTGCCCGAAATTTTGTTCCCAGAAAAAAGAAACCGGATCGGTCTTCGCAAATCCCGTCGGTCTTGCGCAAACTTCCAAATGCTGATTGAAGTCGACCGCGCTCGGAATTAATTTTTCAAGTGTCACTAAGCGGATCTTGTGTGTCCATTCAGAATCTGCTTTCGATTTAAAGCTCAGGGTGCATTCGGTCACTTCGGGGGAGAATCCCACCGAAATATTTTGGCCGTTGTTGCTGTTGTTATACCACCGAAAATCATAGGTCTTCTGCTGGCGCTTAACCGTAAAACCAAAAAATAAATTATCGTAAAGGATATCGCCGTCGCATTGCAAACGCGCGTCTAAGGGCGCTACGCCATCGCCAACGCCTTGACCTGCGGCAATCCTGTTCTTGAACTCAAGGCGGTAGTAACCAAACGCATTTTGCTCTAGCGCAAATGCCGGAAGCGAATCGCCGTTAATACCGAATGCGTTGATGTCATCGACGATCAACTGCTCGGTTCTAGAGGATGTACGTGGATTGTATTGCATCTGCATCCACGGCCCGTCACCTTTCCAGACTCTGTCAGAAAGCTCTGCGGAAAGTGCCAACTCATATTGCTGGCGCATCTGTTTCAGTTTCGCTATTTTTAAATCTAGGTCGGCAATTTTGGCTTTCGCATCGACATCGACCGTTGATTCGTAACCTTCGCTTCGGTTTGCTTCGCGGTGCTCTTGATAAAGCGCCGTTTCCCAGCGTTCGGCTATGATTTTGGACAGCTCTAAATCCACTTGCTGAATTTTTGGCGCATTGATTGCGCCCGCAGAAACGGAACTTGGTTCGCGTTTCGCATTCATGGTGCATCCGCAGAGCAAGACTGAAATAAAAAAGACAAAAAAAGGTTTCACTCCACTTCTATCGGAAAAGCGACTTTGAAACCTGAGCTTATTCTGTCGGAACCATCCAACCGAAAGGGTCTGGTCGAGTCCCGTTTTGGATTCCGGTGAGCTCATCATAAAGCTGAGTCGCTAGCGGTCCCGTTTCGTTTCCGTTGATGGTGATCTTCCAATTTTTTGC
>JACMRP010000315.1 GCA_014376325.1 Pseudobdellovibrionaceae bacterium | reverse complement strand
GATTTTCAGAATTTGATGATCGAAGAAATTCAGATCGAAAGTGCTGCTAAAAAATGGTCGCTGGTAAAAGAATCCGGAAAGACTCCCGAAACATGGAAGGTTGCGGGGGACGAAAAACTAAAAGTGAACGAAAAGGCAGTTAGGACTTTTATCACGAGACTCAGCGACACCGCGGTGACCGAGTACCTGGACCCGTCAGAGCAGGCTGGATTTAAAAATCCCGATCAGAAAATGACCCTGTTAGGAAAAGATAAAAAAGTTTTATTCGTCCTAGAGTGGGGCAATACGTTTAAGAAAAAACTGCCGGTAGGCGAAAAGAGTTTAGTTTTAGCCCGAAGCAATTTGTTTAAAGAAGCATTCGGCTTAGATCCAAGTGTCATCGAATCTTGGGGACTCGCGAGTCTCGTTCCGAAGGAGGTACCGTGAAAATTCATATTCAATCTCCGACCCGCGTCGACCTTGCTGGGGGAACGTTGGACTTGTGGCCCTTGTACTTGTTGGTCGGTGGAAGTGCCAGCACGGTCAATGTCGCGATCGACATTTACACGCACGCGATTTTGGAAAACAGAAATGACGATTCAATCAGGCTTGAATCCAAAGATCTGAATCTGGTGAAAGATTATAAAAATCTTGCGGAAGCGCTTGCGGATACAGATCCGCGGATGATCCTGTTGCAAACGCAACTCCGATACTGGAAACCGCAAAAAGGTTTTAGCCTGACTACAAAATCGGACAGTCCAGTCGGTGGAGGACTCGGCGGAAGTTCGAGCCTGACTATTTCGTTGATGAAGGCCTTCGCGCAGTTCACGGGACACAAGTTTCAGAACACTCACGAACTGGTACATATCGCGCATAATATCGAGGCCGAGATCTTAAACACTCCGACGGGCACCCAGGACTATTATCCAGCCGTCAGCGGCGGTCTTAATATTTTGAAGTACGATTACAACGGCATCCGCCAAGAAGTTCTGCAGGTCGAAAACTCTCCTTTAGCTCAGCATTTTTTGTTGGTTTATACGGGGAAGGCGCATCATTCGGGTTTAAATAATTTTGAAGTCATGAAAGGTTCCATCGCGAAGGACCCGACCACTTTAAAGGCCCTTAAAGACATCCGTGACATCGCAATCGCGACCGAGCAGGTTGTTCGTGCGGGCGAGTGGAGGAAGCTACCAGCGCTCTTCCGTGCAGAATTTGAAGCGCGCGTTCGTTTAGCTCCGGCCTTTACGAGTCCCGAAATCGAAAAGCTCAATCAGCTTTCTTTACAGAACGGCGCCGAAGCTGTTAAAATTTGTGGAGCAGGTGGCGGTGGCTGCGTGCTCGTCTGGACACCAGAAAACAAAAAGGAAGGAGTGGAAAGCGCATGTCAAAAAGCCGGATTCCAAGTTCTCGCCACTCGACCCGTGAACCCACTCCCGCTCCCGTAGGGGACGTCATCCGCTTTGCCGGATTGTCTTTAAGCGGTGGCAAGGCCGACAAGGCTTGCCTCGCTTTGATCGAGTATTATCCAAAACATCACAAAGTTTTTCTCGCAAAAATTTTCGACCGTATCAAATCCGAAGAAAACATCTCTGCAGACTTAAAAATCCACGACATCTTAGAACAGTATCAAGGAATGATTCACACCTTGGCGCTAGATACACCTTGGCGTCAGCCGCATTGCCTCCGTTGCCAACTTAAGTGCCCTGGCTACGAAGGGTGTCCAGAGCCGCATATAAAATGGATGTGGGATTACGTAAAGGAAAAGAACGCGAAGAAAAAGCCTAAAAAACTTTTTACCCCCTACACTCAACGTGCGGTAGAGCTGCACCTCTCTTCGGAACTTGAAGAGCCCTTCCAGCTATCGCACGCGATGGGCGCGAATGCGGCGCCCCTGCTTGCACGGGCCGCTTTTATTTTGCGAAGGTTGAATGTAAGAACCGTCGAAGTGTTTCCGAAACTTTCGGTTTGGCGCATCGGCAATTCACTGCAGGTTTTGAAGTCGCATCTGCGATCGCACAAACACGCGGCCGTCGGAGACGACAGCCGTAAGGGGATATTGAAAGAGCTTAGCGAGCATAACGTCGCCTTTTTATACGATCAGGACCGGCGTTTGATGATCGAAAACAATCACGCGTTCGAAGCATTCATCTGCGCGATGACGGCGTTGCTAGAATACATCGGTCAGACCGAAGCTCCGCCAAAAAACTTTCCGATCACGGAAGACTGGATTCTTTTTCCGAAAGAACGCATCCAGTGGAAATTTTAAACAGCAAAAAAAAGGACCGAGACCAACGCGGCCCCCGTCCTTTTTTTGATTCGGAATTTTCGTTAACTATCGAGAGAAACTTCCGGTGAGGTAATAGCTCTGAAATTCTGTACGGCAAACTTGGCGTGGTGGGATATTTGGAGGTGCTCCAGAGTCCCAACCGCAGACTTCACGACTGCGTGTTTCTTGTAAGATACTTACGTTCAAAACGGCGTCGCCGCTTTTGTCTTTCATGCCGATGCTGATCTCACGACCTTCGACGGACAGACTGCAACGGCCGGCATCGAACGCAAAAGTCGCGTTGCTGACACGCGGATTTTTGTTTTCGCTCTTCACGGTGACCGAACGAAGCAAACCAACATCAGAATTACAGTTGTTATTCAGGATATCGTTGCCGTTATTGTTTTTGAATTGAACGATTGGACGGTTGCCTTCGAATCGGATGACAAGGTCACCACGAACGCCGTTAAAGCTTCCACGGTAAGTGCCTTCTAATTTTTTAGCTTCGGATAAGTATTGAGACGGGACTTCGCCGTTTTCAATTTTGACAGTTTTGCAGCCTGCAACGGTGGCAACGGCCGCGATCACGATTAACACTTTAAGTTCATTCAACATAAAAAAACCTCCACTTGTGACCGTAGTCATAGTTGGAGGTTTTTACGTTAGCAATACAATTGGTCGGATTATTTCGCGAAGTTCGCGACTTCGTCAGTCACCCATTGGTTTAAAGCGACGGCATTTGTGTAAAGAACATACCCATTGCAACCACGAGTTCCGCGGCTGGTAACGCCCCACAATTGGTATTCGTTTCCAACTTTGATGTAAGCGGGACCGCCGGAATCACCTTCACAAGCTGCCTTGCCATTTTTTTGATTCAAAGCGATTTCAGTTGCGTTGAAGTTGTCTTCGATCACGACATCTGTCGTGCGCAAAGTGCCTTCGCCTTTAACGTCTTCGGCGTAGCATTTTGCTTTAGACATATCTGTGTCGTCACAGAAGATCTTGCCAGAGTCCATGCCCTTTTTGAATTCAGGATCGTTCGATGGCTTCACGTCCGTCAAAACGTCGTTATCCACTCCGTAACCCGCAAGTACAACCGAAGCACCGGCAACCAAGGCGCTGGAGTTCGCAAGCATCGTCGCTGGTTTAAATCCTTCAGGTGCTTTTCCGCCGAATTGGATCAAGGCGATGTCGCCCCAAGCTTGTTTGCCAGTATGTTTTTTGCCCCATTCAGCGTTCTGAACCGTTTTAGCTCCACGACGAACGATTTTCAAAAAAGCTTCTTTGTTAGTTTCTGATAATTTGAAAGTCGCTTCCATATCGGCAGCGAAGAAGATCAAATGATCTGTCGCTACTTTGCCGATGCAGTGAGCTGCCGTCATTACGACGTTGTCACGGATCAGTGATCCGGTGCAGAGTGCATTGCGTTTGATATCGTAGATACCAACGATGCTTTTATGAAGATCGGAACCTTCAACGACATTTGTGCCGCCGATGATGCCCGTACCATTGCCGTTTTGAACCGTGTCTTTAGAAACTGGTGCGCAAGCTACTGCAAAAGTTGCGAGTGCTGCGAATAGAACTGGAAAAGATATTTTCATTTTTTGATTCCCCTCAAAAAAATAATAAACCCCTTGGACCCCTCGAATGTGCGGAACTTATTTCAAAATCGAACAATTAGAGCAATAAGTTTCTTTGGATGCCATCCATAAATATTTCTTATGGGTCGCTCGGTCCTTGGCAAAAGTGCGCTAAACTCCTATAAATACTGAAAGGAGCCGAAAGCATGGCTGATTGGCAAACCCGCAGCGAAATTAGTTCCGACGTCGTCTTTTTTCGCTATGTCCCCGTAGGTCTTGAGAAAAATAGCGAAGAGGTCTATCTGTGGGATCTCGACAAAACATATCTCGACACGACGATTGATTCGTTGCGTGGATTGATGCAGACCGTCTTAGAACGGGCCTGGAACAAGCGAAACATCCCGGGCACCAGCACCCTCATCCGTGCGCTCTCTATATATAGAGCAAAACAGAGTGGCCAAAAGTACTTCCCAATTTATTTCATCACGGCTTCGCCACCGCAAATGGAAGAGCGCATCTCTGAAAAATTCCACATTGATGAGATCAACCCATTCGGTTGTTTCTATAAGGACAATTTAAAAAACCTTCGTCCCGGGCGGTTCTGGCGTTTGACCAAGCAGGTCGGTTACAAGCTGCAAGCTTTGATGTTGCTGCGAACGCGTCTGCATCCGAACGTCCGTCAAATTTGTTGGGGCGACGATAGTGAAACCGACGCGACCATTTACAATTTATATTCGGACATCTGCGCACGCCGATTGGGTCCGCACGAAATTCGCAATATTTTAGAAAAGCTGCACGTATCTGGAGATCAAGTCGACCAGATTCTGGTTTTGCAATCGCAGGTACCGGAAAACGATCCAGTCGAAAAAATCTACATCAATCTCGCGACCGATACCGATCCAGATTATTACTTAAAATTCGGGCGAAGGACGCTCGCGACTTATAACACCTATCAAGTTGCCTTGGATCTGGTGCAAGATCAGCGTTTATCGCTTGAAGGTTTGTACGCGGTGGCGCAGGACATGATTTACAATTACGGTTTTTCTCCGGAAGAATTAACAAAAAGTTTCGATGAACTTATTCGCCGCGGAGTTTTGGGCCAAGCCTACTACGAAAAGATCCGTCCGTTCTTGCAAGAGAAGGGTTTGATCTTCGCGGACTTCGAACCTTCGGTGGCGCCGCTGAAAGAAAAGCACATCATCGACGGCAAAGTCTTTGAGATGGAAGGCGTCCACGAACCCTGGGTTCACGAGCGCGTGGATTATCTGCACGAGCATCGTTAGGGTTTGGCGCGGTTTGTCTTTGTTGTTCGGCTCTTATAACTAGCTTTTCACCAATGAAGACGTCACTGCAAACAGACATCGTGTCTATTGGGGACGCTGTCCCCAATACCCCTGGTTTCCGGACGCAACCGAAAAGATTGTTAGGAAAGACCAAAGATTAAATTCCAGAATTTTGGATATAGGAAGCGCTCTCAGTATTTTGCGAATACGATGCGGCCGGTGAGTTCTATTCCTATGTACCAAAGTTTTAGGAGGCGTGATGCCTCCTAAAAGACGGGGGTCTCGGGGCTGTAGGCCCACAGCAGGCACGATGCCTGTTTGCAGTGAAGCCTTTCAAACTAAAAACCCACATCCGAAGAAAGGATTTGGTTACCAGTAAGACCGAAGCTCCGGATCTTTCTTCAGGACCGTTCTCAAACTTCCATTCGAAATCAAAAAATCAAAGAGATAATAAAATATAAAAAAATCCGAAAAACGAATTTTCTCAAAAATACTTGACCGACTTTTCGAATCCCGGAAACCGCCCTAGCAAGGCGTCTGCATATAAAAATCCAGAAAATTCAAATAAATAAAATCGCGAGTGGGGCGATGGTGCTACGGCGTTCTAAATTGAAACGTAAGCGCAGTCCCCAATCACTCCAGATTCTCCTCCGAAAAAGCGATGGTATATAAATGATAACTCACGGGAGGTTTCGAATGAAGCAGTTTCAATTTGGTTTTCTGAACGATTTTAAAAAGTCATTTGGTGGTTCGTTGCTCAATGGCAAACGCAAATCTGCTAGAACACTATCTACTAGAAATCCTATTCACGCAGTTTTGAAAACCTCAGCTCATAGATGCTTTACGCCCGGCAATGGAACCGTCGAAAAATTAATTCGTGATCATGCTTCACGGTGCGAAATCAAACTTTACCGGATTTCTTTAAATTGGAGTCACGTTCACATGATTTTTTTGATTCCGAGCCGTAGCGCTTACAAAAAATTTATTCGTACGTTGACGTCTGCTCTCGTCTCCCATTTCTCTAAAGTCACCGGAAATAATTTAAAAAATATTTTCGATTTTCGGCCCTTCACGCGTATTTTAGCGTGGGGACGCGACCTGAAACGGGTCTTAGATTATCACGATCTGAATGACCTGGAAGGATTCGGTTATATCAGACGCACGAAAAAGACGGATGGAGGTCGATCGCGTGCAGGGCCGAAGCGCAGGGAAAACTAATCGTACGGAATCTAATTTTCGTAAGAATTGATTAGACCTACTAGATTATTTTAAAGTGCTGCTGGTTTAGTGTCTTTAGTATTTTGTCGTAATGACGGTAGCAATTTAAATTTCTCCAGCAATCGCCAGAATGAGCGAGCGGTATAGACGGACAGAAAAATCATTACGGTCAGGCTGATGTTGCCGATCAAAAATCGCAGAACCATCCCGTACTCTAGAGAATTATTTAAATTGATCCAGGTATAACAAATCGCTTTCAGTAAAAAATATGCCGACCAGATTGCCGTCAGAATTTTAAAGAAAAACGATTTGTCGATCGAAGTATTTTTCTGAGTGCGTCCCTGTTGTTCGGCAATTTCTTGAACGATTGATTTTTCTTTAAGAAGTGACCCGAGAAAGAATGCTGCGAAAAGGATATTAATAGTTCCAGCCTCGTACTTGAACATCGTCGGATTGCTCATGGTCAAATCGACGATTCCAAACAGAATAGCGATCGTGGATGAAAATAAGAAAAACGCACTTAATTTTTCTTTTTTGATACGGAAACGAACGACCTCTAAAACGATGACCAAAAGACTCGCGGAAATGGCTGCCTTCAAACCAAAGACGCTGTTCACTAAGTAAAAAGCCAACAGCGGGCCGAAATTAGTGATCGCGTATATTAAAAGCGCCTTCATGCGTTCCATGGGCTGGATCTATAATACGGATGACGGTTGGTCCAGTTAAAAAACTACTCAAAACTCATCGGAAAAGTGCTCGTGATCGGGTCGCCGCTGAAGGAATTAAAATTCACCCGGCGTACCACTTCCGTGAGGCAGCGTTTGAAATCGTTATCCGCGATCGTCGAAGTGCTGACGTCGGAGTTGGATATTTTTCCGGTGCGCTCGATCGTGAAGTTCAAAACGGTTTCACCGACCACGCCGGGCGTTCGCTGCAGCAACTGTTTGTAGCATTTATCGAAGGCGGGGATCTGTCGCTTTAATGTATCCTGAATATAATCAGAGCTCAGAGTCCCGCTCGAGGTCGCGGAAGGAGTGTCTTCGGCGTTCGGGGCAAGCTCCGGAAACGCACCTTGTGTGCCGTCGCGCTTTAAGATGCTGACGTATTCGTTCGGTGTCATGCGGGTGCCGTTTTTAGAAACTAGCAGTTGGTTATTGGTGCCGAAGTTTTCGAATTGAACGTCGCCGCGTTTTAAAATTAACACGGCCTTTTCGCCATCTTGGTCGAGGGTCACCATCGTGTTGTCCAGCAATCGCACACGGTAACCCGATTCGATTTCTAAGGTCGCATCGCCATTGGGTCCCGTTTCGACCGTATCCAGGTAATAAAGCATTTTGCTTTTCTTCAGTTCTTCTTTGTCGGTCATGCTTTTGTGAAGAATGAAAACTTCGCCAGAGTTATAAGCAATGCGCGCGAGCGAACGCATGCCCGGGGCGTGGCTATCTAGGCCGGTGGACATCCACCAAGACAGGGCCATAAAAAACAGGCCCGCAGCCACCAAGGAAGGAACTAAAAATTTACTCTTCGCCATCATTCCAAGAATTATAGCGAAGAAGTTTTAAGAACGAACAGGATTATTTGGTTTTTTCTTCAGGAGTGTTAGGTCCCGCTGGAGCTTTCGAAGGAATCACGTCGGTTGGACCGGTTGGAACTTGCGCTTCCGGAGCTGATGCCGGGATCACGGTCGGTGAAGTCGCCGGAGTGACCGGAGCCGAAGTCGCTGAACCGCCTTGGTCCAAAACGCTTTTTGATTGCTGGGAAGACACGATCGAAAGTCCGATCGAAGTCAGAGCAAAGATAACGGCCGCGATGCGGGTCATTTTTGCTGCCAAGCTGCTAGCACCGGTTGCGCCGAATACTGAATTGGAGCCGCCGCCGCCTCCACCGCCACCCATACCAAGTGCACCACCGCCTTTCGAGTCTTGGACAAGAACCAAGCTGATCAAAACGAGCGCTACGATGACGTGCAAAACGGCGATGAATGTATTCATGTTTCAAAGTCTCCTAAAGGTCGCCAATGTACAAAAATTAAGGGTACAAAGTCCACCAAAAATGCGCCTGACCGCAAAGTCAGGCCGGATTAGCCTCTGCATAACACGCGGCGCAAAATGTCTTTTTGACACCCTTATCACACGCTTGAGATAAGAGCGCGATGGGATTTATCGTATTTGAGGGGCTTGATGGCTCCGGGAAAAGTTCACTGATGCGCGCACTGGAAACCGAGCTTTCCGCTCGCGGCATTGCTTTTCATCATACGCGCGAGCCCGGCGGAACTCCTCTTGGCGATGAGGTTCGTGAAATTATTCTTCGCAAAACGGGCGCGACCCCGGTGCCGCGGGCAGAACTGCTCTTGTACCAAGTCAGCCGGGCCCAGCATGTCGACGAAGTGATTCAGCCTCGGCTTGCGCGGGGCGAATGGGTTTTAAGTGACCGCTTTTCTGCAAGCTCAATTGCTTTTCAAGCCGGCGGGCGCGAAATTTCCGAAACCGACGTGCGCGCACTGAACCAATTCGCAACGGCGGGACTAGTCGCAGATCTGACAGTGCTACTGGACCTGAGTGTTGGCGAATCCCGGCAGCGTCAAGCGCATCGCACTTCGCAAACCGGCGAGGCGGCCGATCGAATTGAATCAGAAAAAGATTCCTTTCACGAACGAGTACGCCAGTCTTTTTTAGCGCAAGCAAAGGCAGCTTCGAGTAGTTGGTTGGTTCTGGATGCGCGACTTTCGACCGCAGACATGTTGAAATCGCTTCTGCAAATTTTAAGGGAGCGCAGATGGCTCGACTACTAGGAGAAGTTTTTGGTCATAAGGAAACCATCGCTAAGTTGCTTGAAACATTTGCGAGCCAGCGACCAGGCCAAACTTTTTTGTTTGTCGGACCTAACGGCGTCGGCAAAAAAAAGATCGCGGTAGGTCTTGCGCAAGCTCTGTTGTGCGAACGAACGCCCATGGCTTGCGGGCACTGCCCAAGCTGTTTGCGAGTCGCCGCCAACGCGCACGGGTCATTAAAGTTAATTGCTCCGACCGGAGCGAACATCAAAATTGAAGAAAGCCGTGAAGTGATCGAGTTTCTGAGCTTGCAGAGTTTAACCGCAAAGCGTGTGGTGATTATTGATCAGGCGCAGTCGCTGAATACACAAGCCGCGAACGCCTTGCTAAAAATACTTGAAGAGCCACCAACACAAACCTACTTTTTTTTGATCGCGCCGAGTGCGGCCGGGGTGCTTTCAACGATTCGCTCTAGATCCAGACCAGTCAGTTTTCGTCCATTAACGACGGCGGACATTGCGCGCGGCGCTCCCGAATCTCCGGAGTGGGCCGTTCGCGCGAGCCAAGGAAGTTTTGAAAAACTCGCGCAGCTGAAAGGCGGTCCCGAGCAAGAAGTGCGGGGCGATGCCTTCCGTATTTTACAGCAGTTTTTAGAAGATCCCGATTTTTTAACAGACTCAAGCTGGCGCGAACCCTTCAAAGAGCGCGCGCGAGCCCAAAGAATCATGTCTTACTGGATATCTTTCTTGCGCGATGTTTTGTATTATCAAGAAGACCGCAAAGCTTCGATCATGAACGTGGACCAAGGCGATCTGCTTAAAAAGCTCGGAGCAAAAAAACGCGACCTGATCCTTGGTTTAATTGAAAAAGCGATGCGGGTCGAAATTGAAATTTTGCAAAATCGCGACGTGCAGCTCTTGATGGAGCAATTCTGGATTCAGAACCAGTCGCGCGAGCAAGGGATGTCAAATGCTTGAGTGGATGGATCTGCACGCTCATTTAAATATGCTCGAAGAGGGACCCGAAGAAGCCTTGCGACTCGCGCGCGAAGTCGGCGTTGTCAAAGTCGCAACCATCGGTACCGAACCAGAAGATTTGCCGTTGGTTTTGGCGCTTGCCGAAAAAAATTATCCAAATGTTTTTTGTACTTTAGGAATCCATCCTCACGAGGGTCGGGTATACACTGCCGAAATCGGCGCCTTTATCGAAGCGAATGTTTCTAAACCGTGGGTGATCGCGATCGGTGAAATTGGTTTGGACTATCATTACGATCAGTCACCGCGCGAAGAGCAAAAGTCGGCCTTCCGCGCACAACTTGATATTGCGGTCCGCACGAATATGCCGATTCAAATCCACACAAGGGACGCGGACGAAGACACGATCATGATCTTGAAAGAATACGCGGGCCGGGTAAAGGGGATCATTCATTGTTTCACCGGAACTCCGTGGCTTGCGCAAGAAGCTCTGGCGTTAGGTTACAATATTTCGATCAGCGGCGTTGTGACGTTTAAGAACGCGGAAAGCCTGCGCGAAATTGTACGTAACTTGCCGATGGACCGCATTCACGTCGAAACCGATTCACCCTTCCTGGCGCCGATGCCGATGCGTGGCCGTAAAAACACGCCGGCCTTCGTAGTTCACACCGCAAAGTTCGTGGCGGAACTGAAGGGCGTAACGCTCGAAGATCTATGCACGGCGACTCGTGAAAACGCGCTTAAAATGTTTCCGAAAATCCAGTGGTAAAAAATGGCAACGTGGGTTTTGATCTTAGTCAGACACGGACAGTACCACCGAGCAGAGGGTGAATCCCACATTCCGAAAAAACTACGCACATTTATTTAAGTAAGATAGGCTTCCACGATGAAATATTTATTTTTAGGTTTGTTTCTAATTGTCGGCTGCAGTTCGCAACCCAAAAGCAATAGACCGTCCTGGTTAACAGAGCCCACGCGCACCGTGGACAACGGCTACATCGTTTACGTCGGTACGGCAGAAGATTTGAATCCCGACACGGCCCAGTTTAAGGCCGAAGGTTTGGCGCTGGAAGATCTTGCGAACGAGTGTTCGTTTGTCCCAAAGGGCGCCCGCATCGAAGATCGCTTTCGTGAAACCGAAAAGAGCATGACAAAATCTTACGTCAAGTTGGGGCTCGAATTCACCGCGTGTGAAAAGGCGAAGAATGCGACGACACCAGAACAGATTAAAGAATTCGCGAACAATTCATTCACGGAACAAATTCGTCGCTTCCAAGATCTGACCGAGACGGGAAGCATTCCTGAAAGTTCGCAGTATGCGGAGATGGACGTTCCGAAAGATTTTTCTCCGGCACCTGCCAAGGCGACCGGTATGACCGATACGGTTCACTTTTACGCCGTCAGACAGTACGTTGCTTACCAAAAAGAAGTCGTGATTTTGGCGCCGCCTGCAGCCTACGCTGCAAATTCGCCAGAGTCCCAACGTTTTGTGGCGGCGGTTCAACCGGCGACAACTCAGATCGCCACTTACCAGAGTCAAAATCCCGAATTATTAAAGGCGCCTGCTCCTTGGTCTAAGGTTCCGCATCCGGTCCCGATGTCGCGACCCGCGGCACTCGCGCCAAAGGCGATGCCTGCGGTTCAGAAACCGCAGCGTTCAGAGCGGCATGTGAAAGCTACGCACTCGCCATCGGCAAAAGAAATCAAAGGCAAAAAAAAGAAACTTCGTAACGGACGTTAAAACCTAGTCGCTAAAAAATAGACTCGCAGGATTTTGTAGACGGCGCAGAAAATACCGGGCGGTTCGAAGTGCGGCGAGCGCCGTTACGGAGGATCGTTCCCAAATCGGTCTTGAGTTTTTCAATCGGGATTTGATTTCGATCAATGCCGGTGTGGCGAATGATTTCGTTTTGAAGCTCGATCCATAACTGCGAAATTATTTGCCCAGGCACATAACCCGGAGCAACTCGTTGAAGTTCCCGGTCGATGTTATTCAGGACGCGGTCCTGAAAATAAACTCCGAGTGAGGTCTGTATTCTTTTCGATTTTTGGCTCAGTTCATAGTAGGTGCCGAACTCGGAAAAGTGCGGAAATTCCATGCGCATCTCTTTCGGAAATGCCTTCGAATCAAAATCAATCGTCGTTCCGCCCATATCGCGCTGGTAAAATTCGCCGGTCGGTAGACCTAGTTGGTTGACGCTAAAAAGCACGTTCTGTCCGTGAGCTTCCATGGTAATTCCGCCATCCATCGCCCACGACACCCAAGCCTTCACGAACGGGGCAAGGATTGCGGTCCGGGCAAAATCGGGTGCAGCGTCCCCAGATATTTTGGCCATCTGCTCGAGCAACGTCGTGCCATTTTCTAGCTTCGTTAAAGCGAACAGCGGAAGGACTTTTACTTTTCCTTTGAGGATTTCCGCAGGGACGGGGCGAATGATTTGCCCACCTCGGGTCCAACCCTTCGGGAAAATACCGATGACTTCAGGGATGAATTTGAATCCTGGGGATAGCTTTGGCGACATTCGTTGCGCATAAATTGAAGTGCCCACACTGCGAATTGCTTCGGTAGCCGGAATGGTTCGGTCGTGATAGCCAAGATTCAGATCGAGCGAAAGTTTCGCGAAAAAAAATACTTGAGTGTTATTCGAAAGCGTCATCAAAACACTACGGCT
>JACMRP010000314.1 GCA_014376325.1 Pseudobdellovibrionaceae bacterium | reverse complement strand
AGCAAAATGCTCTGCGGTGTATGCGGCCGAAATCGAAAACCCAAACGTAATCCAAATCCTGTCGAACCCGGTGGGCCGAAAACTGGTCCAAATCATGATGCCAAATCCCCAATTCACCCGCGACAAACTACAGTCAAAGGTTGATGCCGTGAACGCGATCGCGGCGGGGCTTTGAGTTTTGAAGTGCAGCACATTCTGAATCAGAAACAGAATTTATTTACCCCCTTCGACAGTTAATTAAGTCGGCCGCGTGTTTTTTCAGGCATTTCATGATGCGGCCTTTTCCCGGTTTTTGGTCGGCGAAAAATTTTACGACGTCGTCATGACAGATAGAACTCGGGTCCAAGTTCTAAAATGATAGGAATCGGGATTGAATTATTTCTCTGAATGCCGGTCTTTTATCAGGGACTTCGATCCTAAACAGAAGCCTTTCGGCTGCGGTTGTTGACAGTTATTTGCATTTAGGTCCATATACGTGGATGGCCGGCAGTCACGACAATCAAAACAAAGAAGACCTCAAACGATGGGATCGCGTCGGCGCTATCTTGTCGGCACTCTGCGCTTTGCATTGTGTCGTGACGCCGTTCGTGACGCTCAGTTTGCCGTTCTGGGTTTATTCGGTCCACTATTCGCCGGTCCATCTGGCTTTAGCGCTCTTCATTTTGCCGATTGGACTTTACGCATTCTGGAATGGCTTTCAACGCCATCAGAACAAACTGATTTTAGGTTTGGGAATATTCGGTTTAACTCTTTTGGCCGCAGCACTGACTGGACCAAGTTCGAGAAACCAGTTGCGATGGAACGACATCCTGACTTTAATCGGCAGTTTTTCACTAGTGATCGCCCATATTCTAAACCGCCGTGAGTTGACCCGGACCAAGTCGCACTAGGCCGTCGCTAAACTCTACTTGCAAACCAATTGAAAACAGGTCACATTGAAGCGCTCAATCACCCGCACCATCGAACGTTCAAGGAGTATCGAATGGAACAAAAAAATAGCCGCCGTCAGTTTTTTACTTTTGCTGGAACCATGCTGGGCTTAGCCGCATTGGCGCCTGCAGTTTTGACCTCAACAGCGTTCGCTGAAGAACGCCGTCGTGCTCGCCCTGAAGGCGGAGCAGCCCCCGCAGCTGGTGGCGCTGGAGAATTGCCAATGGCCGTTCCCGGTAAAGGCCCCGCGGCCGCAATGAATTACGTGATCGATCACAAAGATGTTAAAGACGCCGCTTTGAAAATCGAGCGTGGCGGAGTGCCATTCGAAAAACAATATTGCGCGACCTGCAACTTCTACACGAAGGGCGCGAGCAAAAACGGCAAAGAGATCGGCAAGTGTTCAGTGCTTCCGGCAAACATGGTAGAAGGCACCGCATGGTGCTCGACCTGGTCTAAGAAAGCTTAGTGCTAAAAAAAAAGAGCGGCAAATGAGCCGCTCTTTTTTTTGCTTCAAGGCAAAGTTTATTTCACCGGTTCCCGAAGTGCACGTCGTAATATTTTTCCGACATTTGTTTTCGGCAATTCCATTCGGAATTCTACGTGGCGCGGAACTTTATAGTTAGTGAGTGTCTTCTTGGCGTGAGCGATCACGTCTTGCTCCGTTAACGACGGATCTTTTTTAACGATGAAGACTTTGACGGCTTCGCCAGAGTGTTCGTCATTGACGCCGATCGCGGCCACTTCAAGAACACCGGGGTGTGATGCGATCGCGTCTTCGACTTCGTTTGGATAGACATTAAAACCCGAAACTAAGATCATGTCTTTTTTGCGATCGACAATTTTAAAATATCCATCGTTATCGACCGTTGCGATGTCGCCCGTGTGCAACCAGCCATCGATTAGAACTTTATCGGTTTCGTCTTGGCGTTTCCAGTAACCTTGCATGACTTGTGGGCCCTTCACGCAAAGTTCCCCCGGTTGGCCGGGTCCCACGACCTTATTGTCGTCGTCGACCAGGATGATGTCCGTGCTCGGAACCGGAAATCCAATCGTGCCGACTTTGTCTGTGCCGTCGACTGGGTTGCAACACGCAACCGGAGAAGTCTCGGTCAGGCCGTAACCTTCGATCAGCGGACTGCGCGTAGTCTGTTTCCAGCGTTCGGTCACCGAGCGTTGCAAGGCCATCGCTCCACCGACGCTGAGTTTTAACTTAGAAAAATCCATCGCGCTAAATTCTGGGCGATTCAGTAATCCATTGAACAAAGTATTCACTCCGGTCATCAGCGTGAACGGATGTTTTTTCATATCTTTGATCAGCGCCGGCAAATCGCGTGGATTGGTGATCAGAATATTATGAGTTCCGTAACGAACGAACGACAGGCAGTTCACGGTCAAAGAAAAAATATGGTACATCGGAAGTGGGGCGATGCAGGTTTCTTGTCCTTCTTTTAGGAGCGGCTTCATCCAAGCGCAGATCTGTAACATGTTCGCGATGATGTTTCCGTGGGTTAGTACGGCTCCTTTGGACACACCCGTTGTGCCACCGGTGTACTGCAAAAACGCAATTTCTTTTTGATCCGCCTTCGCGGGCACAACTTTTTTACCGGCACCGAGTTCAAGTGCTTGTTTGAAACTGTAAGCTTGCGGCAGGTTGTAGGTAGGCACCATTTTCTTTACGTATTTGACGACGGAGTTGACGATGAAGTTTTTCGGAAACGGAAAGAGCTCTCCGAGTTCGGTCACGACCGCCGCTTCGATTTTTGTTTTCTTCAGAATTCGCTCGAGCAAATGCGCGTAATTAGCCATAATGACTACGGCTTTAACTTCGGAGTCGTTAAACTGGTGAAGCATTTCTGATTCGGTGTACAAAGGGTTCGTGTTCACGACAATCAAACCTACGCGCAGGGACGCGAACATCGCGATCGGGAACTGCAGCATGTTTGGCATCTGGATCGCGATGCGATCGCCTTTTTGAAGTTTCAGTTCACTCTGTAAAAAGCCGGCGAAGCACTCTACCTTTTTGGCAAGCTCACTGTAGGTGAAGCTGACGTCCATGTTGGTGAAGGCCTTGCGATCAGGAAATTTACCGCAAGCTTCATCGAAGACTTGCATGATGGAGGAGTATTCCTGCATATTAATTTCAGCAGGGATGCCTTTCGGATAATGTTTCAACCAGATTTTTTCCATTCGCGTCCTCCAGAACCTATTTTTAGAGTTCGCACTCGGGAAGTCAACGTAATGCCAGACGCTATGAAATTCGCCCTTGTCTTGCTTATTTTTTGCGCAGCGTGCACGAAGCGTGAAGAGGCCGCTCCGGCTGCTCCTGCCGCGAATGTAAAACCGATTTTACAGACGTCTCCTAAAAAAAACCTAGACCGTGAATTGCTAAAAATTTCGAAGTGGTTTGAGCAGATGGATGCAATCTTACGAGAGTCGCTCTGGGTGCTGCGCAAGGATCGTCCTCCTCAGTCGAAATCCATTTTCGGAAAAATGCAACGGGCCGCGCTCGTCGAAATGAAAGAAAAACTTCCGAACAAGTCCTTATTTCGTTGCGACACTTATTCGATGTCCAGAAGTGTTGGTACGGACGGAATTCCGCAAAGTGCCGAAGTGATGCAAAGGTGCGGAAGCAAAGAAAGCTTCACGAAGATTGGCGACTGGAACCATCCGAGCGCGAACGTGCTGACGATGAACTTTAGCGGCGGCAACCTTGAAGAAGTTCTTGGTTTAGCGACCGGAATCCTAAATCCGCAGATCAGTTGCGAATTAAAATCAAACGAACTCGGCAATATTGAAAGCTTCAGCTGCAAAGACTTGATGATCGACTACGACGCTAAAAAAAGTCAGGTGTTAAAGTTTCTGCGCTTCGAGTACAACCGAAGTGAAAATAAAGTTTTGCATCTGCGCGCGGAAGTTTTGGAAAGCCTTCAGCCCGTTCGCAAAATTGAAGTCGACGTCCCGCTAGAGGGAAAGATTCAAGTCATCGAAACCGTTCTGCAAGCCCCTGTCGTCGAAGCGAAACCGGCACCCACGGTCGCGCCGTCATTAAGTCCCACACCGAAACCTCGATCGAACCCGAAGGAGAATCCCCATGGCCAAGGCCAGCCCGAAGAAAATCCCAACCAGCCGATCCTCGAAGAAAGCACTGAAAAAAAGCCGGGCAGCGGCAGCGCCGGCGAGCCGGGCCAAGCCGAAAGCGGCGAAGTCTCTGAAGACCCGCAAAGGGGCACCATCCGCCAAGTCGACCCGAACCAGCTTCAGCAAGAGCGCCAAGACCAGCGACAGCGCCAAAACGAAAATCAGCAGCGTCAAGAACCTCAGTCTCAAGAGCCCGGAACCCAAAACACTCGGTAAGCCCGTGAAGTTGCACGAGGTGGTTTCAGAATTTTCGATCGCGACGACCTCGCACGAAGATTTGTCGTTGAGCTCATTGCGCGGCAAGAAGGTAGTTCTTTATTTCTATCCGAAGGACAGCACTCCGGGATGCACGACAGAAGGAATAGAGTTCAACAAGTTACTGCCGCAATTTAAAAAATCAAACGCGGAAGTTTTCGGCGTTTCGCGCGACAATTTAAAGTCCCACGATAAATTTCGCGCGAAGTACGAATTTCAATTCGACTT
>JACMRP010000313.1 GCA_014376325.1 Pseudobdellovibrionaceae bacterium | reverse complement strand
CACTCGTTCACGAACACTTTTCGCGACAGAACAAACGAAGACATCGACCGGCAAAGGAAAGCAAAAATAAATAACAACGAAAATACTGAGGTAAATGGTCCGACTTCGATATGGTTGGGCAAAGCCAAACCACCACTGACGATGCCGACCAAGATTCCAACTTGCGAAATGCGCCCGCGCTTCGAAAAATAATTAGCGCTGCGTTCGCCCGGCACTAAACGGCCCATCCAGAAAGTCCAAGCAGAACCCGCCGAAAATCCCGCGCCCCAATAAAGGGTAAACACCGCAAACAAAACCCAAAAATTAGGCGCGTGCCCCATCGTAAAATAAATCAAAGGTAAAAACGCCAATGCCTGAGTCACGACCGAAAATACGACCCAGTATTTATGAGAATGAACCCTTTGTAAGATTCGCGGCGTAAATAATTGCAGAACCGCACCGCCAACAAGTGGCAGAGTGGCAAGAAATCCCGCGAGTACTTCGCTCATGCCGATCGAAATCGCGTAAGCCGGAAAATACGATTCGCCGGCACCGACCATCAGGCTGCAGAGAAAAGCGTCGATATTTGAAAGTTTAAGACTGCGTTCGGTCGTTTCGGGGGGCATTTCTTAAGTATAACTTCGACGCCGGGCGCACGCGATGGGCTAGGCAAGCCCGGCAGAAAAACTAATCCAAAGTCGTTGAAGCACATTCCACAAACCGATTCCGAGTCCGCCGAAGAAAAACACCATCCCGACGCTGGTCACATAAGCAAAAAGCACGGCGAGTCCGTCATCTTCCAGCTGGGCAAAGCAAAGACTGATGATCACGATCGCGGGAATCGTATTGGTGAACGGAATCGGCAGAGGCAATGCCAATAAGAAAGAGCTTAATACGATAACGGCTAAGTTCACGAGCCGCCAGAAGGGCGCACGGGTTAACGTCAACATACGTGGTTTGAGGATTTTTTCTAACTTTGCCCAAATCTTTCGCGCGATCTCGGCAATTTTGTACACGGCCGTTTGCGGAAGGCGGTGATTTAGGAAGCGCTTCGGTATCCACGGGGCTTTATGCATGAACTGAAGCGTCGCTAAAATTACGACCAAAGCCCCAATCGGGGTCGAAACCCCCGGCAGCGGAATCGGCTGAAGAAAAAACAGACATAGCAGCAGAATCAAAACCCCGTGCCCCATATCCCCTAGCAAAAAGACCAGGTCGCCCAGGGTCAGCACCCGGACTTTGTTTTCTTTTTCGATCACTTCGATCGCGTACATGAAGCGGCTTTTGCGTTTGAACTTCATTCGAAGCTCATCTGCATTTCTAGCGGGACGTGATCGGAGCCTTTAAAACCGTGCAACACTTCCGTCGAAAGAACGTTGATACCGCGCGCGAATATATGATCCAACTTAAAGAAGCGATTGTCGTTTTTGAACTCGACCGGATTCAGTTTTAATTGCGATAACATCTGCACCAGTAAGATCCAGCGGCGCGTATTCCAAGTGTTAAAGTCACCCGCAAAAATCATCGGCCCCTTGTGCGAATGAATTTGTTCGAGTTTTTCTTCGATGGATTTAATAAATAAATTTGTAGTCGTAAAATTCAGCGAATGCGTGTTGACCACCATCAGCCGATCGGTGCGTCCTTCGATTTTAAACTGCGAAAGCAACGCGATTTTTGGCGTCAGCAAAAAAAGCTCGCGGCTTTTGCTTCGTACATATTTCAAATCAAAAAACTCCGCGCGCGCGCCAATAACCACGCCGGTCGCAAGCTCCGGGTTTATGTGAAAACTGGCGGCCATATTCCAAGCGTACTGCGAAAAATCTTCACGCCATATTTTTGGCATGCGGTGATCGGTGATCGCCTCTTGAAGCAAGACAAGATCATGACCGCGAATGATTTCGCGAAACTCTTTTTCCCAGCGCGGATCTTTGCCCTTATAGACGTTCCAGATCAGGACTTTCACGTCCTTAGCGGGCAAGACCTTTTCGCTGCACTCCCCAATCGTGATCAAACTTTTTTCGTGGGTGGGAACGCTGAAAGGATTTTCGAAAAATCGCGACCGGCGTGATTTCGTCACTGTCACCTTAGTTAAGTTTAGCTAGGTATGCATCCGTCGGCACGGAAACTTGGAGTTGCGCGGCCTCGGTCCGCTCTTGCTCTGCGAGCAACGTCGACAAATACCTTTCGGTGTAGCTCGCGATCATGACCACGATATTTTTACCGCGGTTTTCTTCTTTAGCCGCAATTCGCAAGGCGGCAACAACAGCGGCACCTGAGCTGATGCCGACCGGAATGCCTTCGGTTTTGATGATTTCGCGGGCCATTTTTAAAGACTCTTCGGAAGACACTGCTTCGATGCCGTCGATTAATGATTTATCCAGATTCTTCGGCACAAAACCCGCGCCGATTCCCTGAATTTTGTGGGGGCCTGATTTGCCGCCGGCGATGACCGGGGACTCGGCGGGTTCAACGGCGATCATTTT
>JACMRP010000312.1 GCA_014376325.1 Pseudobdellovibrionaceae bacterium | reverse complement strand
TCTTCAGCGAACACAACAATGTGATCCCCAGACAGGTTTTTAAAGGTGCGACTCCAAAAGAAATATTCCTTGGGAGTTGGACCGAAATCCAAGCGATGGAGCTTAAAGCCGGCTTAAAGCCGGCTTTAAGGCATCTGCTGAAAAAAGAAAAACGGACTATCGGGCCATGTCCTGCGGGTGCAAGGCCGGCAATACCCTGCTGGAAGCGTTGTGAAATATTCGGACGGGCTCTATTATGTCGCGAAGTTTGCGAACCCTGGTTACAATCCCACGATTAGCACATTCTTTTGGCAGCCATTTGCCTGTCCGTAACTGCCTCGGTGAGGGCCCGGTGAAAAAAGTTGACTTCATCTGGCCAGGATCGAAACAATAAAGAAATGAAGCCACACCTATTCAGACGCAAGTTCCTCATCTACCCAGAAGTTCAGAACAGTGTGATTCGAATTTTTATCTTAGCCGGGGGAGCGGGGTTTTTGGGACTGGTGATCGGGGCGATTATATTCGGTCAGAAAATCTTCAGGTTGGTCGAAAGCACCGGTGCCGCGGCTTCACCGGAGAACCAGATGACGATCAGTCAAATATGGTTCAACTTTACATTTTTTCTGGTCACCTTTGGCATTCTCTACGTCGTTGGACTGGCGGCGCTGGGGTTGTTCTTCTCTCATCGATTGGTGGGACCGATTCTTCGAATTTCCAGCGACCTTTGCGTGATGATCGAAAATAATCGCTTCAATCTTTTAAAAATTCGGGACACGGATTTTTTAGAAAAAATTGTGAGCCAATTGAATAATTCAATTCAAATCCGCGGCACTGATGACACCGATGCTAACGCCAAGGACGTCTGAGCCCCACTTTCAAAGAATTTACAGCTTCGACCTGCTGCGGATATTTTTCATCTTCGCCATCGTCATGCTTCACGCTTGGGAACATTTTGTCGGAGAGGATTCGGCACGACTCGCGGCAATTCCTTCAAATTATGTCTATTATCAAAAGTATGTAGGAACGACCTTCAATTACGCCGCTTTATTCGCATTAAGCCTTTCGTTCCTTTTGTGGGGACTGAAAGACTTTAAACTTCGTAAAATAAAAATACTCATTTTTTGTCTTGGCTTCGTCGGACTTCAGCTGAGGGTACCCACGGACCCTTTCGATTTTGCGTCTTGGTCCTGGGAAGTTTATGGATTCCTTTTTGTGGCGGTCCTGGTCTGCCGCTTTTGGTCCCGGAAGTGGAAGGCTATCTTAGGTCTGTGGATTGCTTCCATCCTCATGCTTTTCATTCCCGTCGAAACTTGGATGCCGATGGCAGATCAAATTGTCGAGCCTTGGCGAACGCTGTTATTCGCAAACTTAGAAACTTCAGCCACTATTGGATGGTTTTTAATTCCTTGGATTTTTGTTCCGACGCTGGCCTTTACCACCGGCCAGATTCTAAAGCAGCGACCGTCCGTTTACCAGAAGCTGGTGCAAAATTCATTCAGTTCGGCGGCATTGCTGTCTCTGGTTTCCGTAGTGTTGTTTTTCTTAAAACCCAATCCGGTGCCGCCGATGCTAGGCAATCATTTCTATCAATTTCTATTCATGCAAAGTCCGCTGCATTTTTGGAATCACTTTCTTTTATTTGGTGCCGCCATAATCCTTTGCTTCCGGTGGGAGATGACCGGCTGGCCCCAAAGATCTTCCTTGCGCTACCTTTCGTATCTGCAGTGGAATAAGAATTTTTTTCTTTGCTACTTTTTTCATTTTTCCGTCATTGTTTTTCTATTATCCTGGAAGGAAGAAATAATAAACCATCGGGCGCTGTTAGATTGGCTTTGGGTGATCATTTTTTTGCTGACTGAAATAATCATGCAACTTTTTGTCAGAATACTTTTGGTTTATGCTTTTTTAGGAAAATGGGTTTGGCGCAGGCTTAGAACAAGAGTGGTAACTTCGGAGTCCAGATCGAATTGATTTGCGAATTTAGATTTTCTTCACTTTGAACATTCAGAATTTGCAATTGGGCGGGTAAGTAATCGATCTTTGAAAGCTCCGCAAAAATGAAGGTGTTGCCGTCCCCGAAGGAAATTAAGCTGCGAAAGCCTGCGGCCCGCAGGGTGTTCTGAACTATATTTTCAGATCCCAAGGTCGGGGCGTCAAGAATCAAAGCACCATCTTCTTTCAGATGCATCCGGACATTTTCGTAGAATTCTAGTGAAAAAACTTTCGAAAGCGCAAACGAAACCGGATGGGGAAGGTCGATCAGAATCAGATCAAACTGCTCACCTTCGCGGCGAAGAAATTCGAAGGCATCGTTGACTTCAATTCGAACTTTGGAGCTAGCCAATGAATTTTGATTCAGTTGTCTTAGAGTGGGGTTGTGTTTGGCTATTTGAATCACTTCAGGATCTAATTCAACCAAAACAATTTCTTCTAAATACTGATTTTTTTTCAAAAGATCGCGGATCAGCAGCCCATCTCCAGCACCTAAAATGAGGATCTTCCGCGCCGGCTGTTTCTTGAGAAGACTTAAGGGCTTTAAAAAGTTTTCGTGATATTGCTTTTCCGTGGATGAGTCGAATTGAAAATCAGAATTCAAATACAGCCTAAGATCTTTTGATTGAACATTTTGATAACTTACCAGGTCGATGGTTTGATAGGGGCTTTCGATGGTTTCGACTTGCATCTTAGAATTTAAATGTTTCAGTACGGACTGAAAAGTATTGAAAGTCTGTTCGGGCCAAGCATCAAGGCCGTTCGCGTAGAAAAATATTTTTTGCCATTTTTGAAGCTCGTGAGCCCGGCCAAATCCTAGCGCGAAGAGGAAAGAAAATCCCAACACCAATACACAGACCGAGACTCGGAGCAAAAAAGTTTTCAAGACATAAAAGCCCGCGATAAAACAGTTAAAACCATAGACGAAGCCGATCGAAAATAAAGTCGCGAGAAGCCCTAGCTTTGGCAGAAAAACAAAAGGAATCAAAAGATATCCCGCCAGTGCGCCAAGGTAAGATATCCCCAGCGCCGTGCCAAATTGAATGTTGCCCGAGTTCGATAACAAGGGAATTTCAGCTCCGTGCCACCGACTGAGGAAAAAGACAAAGAGAAGTGCTATCGGGATCACCAGCTCGAATTGATCCGTCTGAAGATAGGCAGTTCCACCCGTTTGTACCAATTGGTTGAGTATTAACAAAGCCGGGAAATAAAAAAGGCTCAAAAAAAACAGGGGCGCCCCGATAAGCAGCAAAATTTGGTAAGGCAAAATCGACTTGGTGGAAGACGAAACGATAGTTTTTTTGGCACCGGAAGCCAGGGCGAAGAAAGCCGTCGAGACAATCACCGTATAGCTGAAAACTTCGTGTCGGGTGAAGGACTCCAGCAGCTTTACGAAAAGTAATTGCGTGGCCGTGGCGGCAAAGGAGCCTAAAAAAAGCAAAGACGGCACCGAAAATCTGTCACCCGGCTTTTGCGAAGGCTGGGTCATATATGTGCATCCTGTCGGGGGGTGTGCAGAAAAGCCCAGATCAGTAGTAAAGCGTGCGAACCTAAGAGGAGGGCGAATGTGATATAGACTCCCCAAGTTTGTAAAATATAAAATCCAAAAAACAGAGAGCCGAATGCCATCCCGAGATAATCCCAGATCAGAACTTGAGCGATGTTGTTTTCTTTGCGCTCGGGCGAAGAAAGTTTTGCCAACAAGGGCAGCTCCGCACCGGAAAAGAAACCCACGGCACCGATCAAAATAAGTTGCGGAAGTAAGAGCCAATGAAATTGAGGATTCATGATGCTGAGACGGATCGTGAAAAACGCGAGCGAAAGAAATATTGCAGAAAGAAGGAGCACTTTTTTTAGGGCCCGTACCGCTTCCGTGGTGCTTCCAAATTTCCATGAGCCCAAACCCATCGATAGGACAAAGATTCCCATGGTCAGCGCATATTGTTTGAAGACTGATCCAAAACTCAGTGACAAAAGATGGCCGAGTAGAAATTCGCAGAGCATGCCGTTGAAGGCCGCGAAAAAAAGTATTCCACGAAAACGGATCGAAGTCTTAATTTTCAACATCCGAAACGGGGGAAGGCCGAAAGGCGATGGTTTGGTAAACGAATTCCTCAGGACTGCAAGGCCTGGCCGCGGCATCGATTCTTAGGCAGAAGCGAAATCGAACACAATGAGAAATCATGGGCCCCGCATCGGGAGTACACGTGTAGTTATCGTAGTAGTCGACGAGGTCGCCAGTGTTCGAGACCATGGTAGGGCCTAAATTCAATAACACCTTTGGTGCAGTATTTGGAATGGTCGGTCGGTAAACCGTCATCTCTTGAGCTTCGGCTTCGGGAATGCTGGTCAGATCCCGGATTAACTTAAGGATGGCAAATTGAAAGGCTTCTTTGGTTTGATCCCAGTTATTGACTCCGGAGCTTGGATTCACAAAGATCGGAGAAATATCCGTGGCATTGTAATTCAGGCATAGCTTATTTTGATCATTCCCAAATCCATCAGAACGATCGACGCAGAATTGTTGGCCCGGCAAGTAAAACAAATCATTAATTTTTAAATTCGACGGGTCGGCAATCACTCGAACCACCGCTGCAGGATTCGAAGAAACAGTTAAATTTTTAGCCACCGGACGCGCCAGATCGTAAGCGTCTCGCAACTTTACGGCCATTTTCTCAATAGCCACTTCAGCATCGTAGAAGGCCTTGGTTCGATTGGAGCTGGCGAAGAATAAGCGCATATTATTTTGAATGGCAAAAATAAGAATAGAAAAAATGCCGATCATTAAGAGCGAAAGCCCGATCAACATGAAGCCCTTTTCTTTTTTGCGAGATGCTAAGTGATTCATCGTTTAAGGACCCCCGGCGGATAAGATGGCCTCAGAAAATAGATATTACCAAAAACACGTTCTTCCAGGGGAACATATGTCTGTTTCCCGGTGAGCGAATCGATGGGTCCTCTTTTTCTTTGGGTTGATGATTCAGCAATCACATTATTGCGGATCTTGACGGTGAATGTCTTCCTCATGTCGAAGTAGGGTCGTGATCCCGCACACTGCGCGAAATTCATCCTATTTGGTGGACACCAAATAAGCGGCAGATTGTGAACACTGGGCAGGAAGTGTCTTTGGGTCACGACAAATGTGACTGAAAAAACCATATTTTTGGTGGAAGCGGCAGCGCCCGTTTTTTGAAATGGGAAGGCGATCACGTTCGTCACTTCCAAGTCGACAAGACCTTCAAAAAAATAATCTGCTGTCGAGGGGATCATTTGTGTGTCCGTCGAACGGGGAAGGTTGATGTAGAGCACGCCGTACTTTTGTATGGTCGGGCGTTGGAAAAAGATGCCCGTTGGAAGGAAGCGGACGGCCGCCGCGGGCTTTGTCGGTGCTGTGGGGTAGTTGCTGTAGAGGCTGTCGCGCAAAAAATAGGCGATGGTGTCGATCTCGCCCGAGTCGCCTCTGTTGCCGGGAAGTTGCCAAACGTCGGTCAGCTTGTATTCGGCAATTTTTCCTTCGGAGGAATTGAAATCGTAGATGCTGGTTACGAGGGGGGGCGATTTGGTAAGATTCACGGCCATCCCCAAGTAGTGCTCCACCGAAAAAATCAGCTCGTTCATTTCAACTTCGGACTTAATCTTATTTTGCAGAGAAGAGAATTGCGCCTGAACCAACTGCAGCATGTACCAAATCGAGATCAAACTCACCATGGCGACAGCGAGCGCTACTAAAACTTCGATCAACGAATATCCAGCTTGATTGTGTTTGAATTTGCCACGTAAACTTGAGGAGTGGGGAAGGAAATTGCGATGATTCAGAAGCGAAATGGTTTTTCGATGATCGAGGTTTTGGTAGCGACCGTGCTCTTGATCACCGCTGCAATGTTCGCAATTCCATTTTTTCATAAATCTTTGAACATAGTAAAAAGAATCGAAAACAAAAGCAAGTGTGAAGCCGTTTTCCAAGGTGCGCTTGCTCTGATTGAAGCCGGCGGACCCGATAAATATCGCACTCCGGTAAATCAAGGCACCAAAATTCAAAAGGGAATGTGGCTTCCGAAGCCTCAGAACATCGCCAATCGAAATCAAGATGTCTTTCAAATGCCCAATGATGAAATCATTCGCAATCGCTTTCGAGTTTTAACCGGGCATGAGCATTTGTACCAAGTGTCTCCGCTAGCGGGTGCTACGGATCCAGAAAATTCGGATGGGGTCACTCTGTACACTCCATTATTAATTTCCGGCCCGATGGGCTATTTGGGCGACCTTTACTTAGATCGTAACAACTGCCGTGACTTTCAGCCCGCACCTGATTTGAACGCCCTGGCAAATTTTCCAGATGCTCAAAAGCTCGAGTTTTTAATCAAAGTTCAAAGACAAGAAATTGAATCCGGCAACCTGCGCGCCTGCGATGCAGACGGGGTGCCTTTTTGGCCGCGCGCCCGAAATCAACAATCGAAAAGTTCTGCTGATTCCATCATCGAGCCTTACACCGATCTCCTGACCGGCCGGACGCCGCAGAAGATCGCTCGTTGGCCCGATTGGATGAAATTCGATGATGGCTTCCTGGTCACCCTGAAAGCCCGTTTCATGGTCGCCCCCGAAACCTACGAAACCTGTGAAGTTGAAAGATCCTATCGGGTTCCGCAGGACTTTCAAAATGTTGTCGATTACACCAAAGACATCAAAGTGTTGTCGGGCACGACGGTCGTTCAACAGAGTTCTCCGGGCGTGCCGGTCGATCAGCCTTTTGGGACGACACTTTTGAGCAATAAGAAAGATCCGGGTTGGTTTGCGACGGTGCCAGATAGTTTGAAGCCTATCTTTACCAATTACTACAAGAACAATGGTCTTAACGTCACGGAACGTCCCGTGTGTTCGCAAGACGGAACCCTTCAACAAAAATTTACTTTGCGTTTGGATATCGCAAACCTCGAGGCAGAACCGGGCTCTGTGGTCGTGTGCATGGACACTTCACTAAACCATATGGAAACGGCTGACGGGAATCCTTATCTTTGGTGTTCCAAAGGTGGATCGAACACCGCCAGGGCTTCGGTTCAAATTGCTCCTGACAAACAAAAATTGAAAAAAGGCTGGGTGCCTTGCGAATTGCTTCGAGTTTGTGGAGAAAAACCCGTTCATGTTCAGACCACCTTCAGTACACCCACACTGCCGGGAGCGAAGCAAAATTTACGCTACGAATGGGACTATGTTTTTAAAAACGGCACAAATCAGGAGGCGCAGCCAAGTCATCTTTGGGGTTGTGAGATGGCTTACCGGGTTGCGGTGGTCGATCCGGCAGGCAATCTTTCCTACATCAGGGATCAGGGCCTCACCACAGAGTTAACGAGTCAAATTGCAATAACTAGCACTCCCGTGCTGGCTCCGAGCGCGATCAAGGTGATTGAGCCAAAAATTTATTTCAGGCCGCCCCCCTGCTATTCCTGCAGTTGCAAGCCTTGCAAAGGTGGACTCTTCGGCAGTTTCTTTCGCTGGATTTTAATTTTAGTTGTCTTGATTGGTTTCGGATTGATTGGTTTGGCCCTGTGTTTAGGCAATGCCTTCGGGAACTGTTTCGGTGGTGGTGGATATTCGCCCCCTGATTTTTCCAGCGCGGCATTTTTAAGCTGTGACGGATCCAATCAAAACCCTCCTTGCAAGTGTGGCTCGAACTGCCAAAAGAAAAATGCCGCGGGTCCGACGTGGTTGGATCCGATTGATCCAAACGATGTGAACGCGCAGCCACCGAAGAATTGCGCCCCAACAGCAAGGACGTTGATCGACAACGGAATCTCATTCAAAGCGTACTTGTCCTATAAAAAGCAGGAAGGAACCGGTTACGTTTACGATATGAATAGGGACGTCGCTCACGGGGACAGGGTGTCTTGGCAACAGAAGGATGCGACCTCTTCCTGTTTTGCGGTTCATGAGTGTTACAATGGGGTATTTGTTCTTGCAACCGAAAGTTACAACGATTCTTTGGGCGTTTCGAAAACGGCCCCGATGATTGGTTGTGGCAAATTGAAAACGGCCCATAAAATTCTTTGGGGGCAAAATTCGGACCTCAAAAAACCGGATGTGGGTGCCCCGGTGTGCTTGGAGCCAGAGTATGGACAAGGGGTGGCCAATCCCGATGGATCCCCACTGCCGAGCCACAGCAGTGTTGATTATGAGTGTGGCAATGATTTGAATCCCAACGATCCGACAAAGCCGCCCAGCTTTTCTGCCGATCCAACCCAGAGGGTGGTGGGCGTGAGCGTGCCGAACGCTTGCTCGATTGCGATCACGGTCGATGGATTTAACTATCGACCAGGCACGAAAGTGCCAATCTCGGTCAACGACGGTGCCGGCGGAACTACGTTTAGCTGCTGGACCAAATGCAATCTTCCGTTTAAGACTCCGCTACCGAGCAGTAAAACGGAAATGCGTTATTACGAGACGTTCGTGACCGGCGATCTTGCACTGCCACTTTGCCAGAATCTCGCAAGCGAAGTTCCTGCGGGATCTAGCCCGCCGGCGCCGGTGCCTTTGGA
>JACMRP010000311.1 GCA_014376325.1 Pseudobdellovibrionaceae bacterium | reverse complement strand
GGGCGTGCTTTCAATAGAGATTAGCTTGCGGCAAGCTTCGATAAAATCCAATCACACTCCTTCAAGGATTGTTTGTTCAACAATCTTGATGGCAAGATCAATCTCCTGATCTTGAATAATCGCCGGGACAAGGAAGCGAACACGAACGGGATCTTTGCCACAAGTAAAACCAATCAGACCATTGTTGAAAAGTTTCTTCGTCAAAGCTTCGGTCTGCTCTTTTTTACCTTCAAACGGAGTAAATGCGACCATCAGTCCCATTCCGCCCGCATCCTGTACTTTGCCTTTACAAGTAGTTTCATTCAGGTGGTTTAATTTTGAAATAAAACGCTCGTGGATTTGCGAGATCCGTCCGCCTTTACCCAGAAAACCCTCTTGAAGCATATCCAGGATTTCCGCACCCACGCTGAGCGACACGGAAGCTCCAGAAAAAGTCCCCGCGATCAAGCCCGGCTTCGGATTGTACTCTTCAGTGTAAAGAGTCGCGCCCACCTGAGCTGTTTTTGCAAGTGTACAAATATCGATGTACTGGCCAAGGCCCAACGTTTCGAAAGCAAATAATTCTCCGGTCCGAGAGAAGGTCTGAACTTCGTCCGCCCAAATAGCGATACCCTTTTCTTTACAGAAATCGAGCAGTGGCACAAAAAATTCGCGCGGCGCCGGCTGGAAACCGCCTTCACCCAGCATCGGTTCGAACGAAAAGACTGAAATATTTTTTTCATGTTTCGCGACGTGTTCTTTTAATGCGGCTAATGCCTTCGCGGAACTTTGCGGATCGCGTTTATCGAAGAAGGGAATACGCAGAACTTCATTGTATTCTGGAAGGCCCACTTTGTAAGCTGGGTTGTCTGTCACTTCGGCCATCATTGTCGACCGTCCTGCGAAAGCGTTTTTAAAACTGACGACCATTCGCGCGGGGCTATTTTTTTGCCGAGATATCTTCAAAGCATTTTCATTTGCCATGGTCCCGCAAGTTGAAAGCCATGCGTACTTCAGACGGCTGTTTCTGCCGGCCAGTTTTACTAATTTTTCTGTAAAGACTTGGTATTCGCGGTTTGGTTGCAAATTACCCTGCGTCACGATGTCCGAAAGTGCACCACGAACGGCGGCTTGCATCACGCGCGGATTGCCGTGACCCATTAAGTGAATTCCGATGCCGTTGATCAAATCCAGTTTTATGCTGCCGTCTTCGAGTTCGACGAAAGGGCCGCGTCCAGCACCAGTACCGACGTAGGCATAAAAAAGCGGACGCCCGCGAAACTGACCCGTTTTTTCGACCCAGCTTTTGCCCGACTCTGCAAAATCGCTTTGCGGAGCCTGCACCGACTTGATTTGCGCGTTGATTTGCGCGACCTCTTGAACCAGATCTTTGATCAAAGATTCCACTTTAGAGGATGTATCAATTTGTTGGCCGACGAGTGAATTCATTATTACCTTCCATTGGTGTGATTGAATTTGACTGATCCGAGCAGTTTAGTACAATTTTACAATCATGTCTGCACTACTAAAACTCTTATTTTGTATTCTGGTATTCATACCATTCGCCGGGGCCCAAGCACCAGCCCCGACGCAGGTCATAGTTGCACCATCGGCAACTCCGACCGAACGTCCCGTCGAGCAAACTGCGCCGCAAGAAAAACTGAGTTTCGAAGAGAACTTTGGACGCGGAACGAAGGCCTATCAGGAAAAGAAGTTTCCCGAAGCGATTGCTTATTTTCAGAAAGCCCTCGACCTACATCCCGACAACGCGACCGTACTTACGAATCTCGGTTTAAGCTATTTTCAGAATCATCAAAAAGGTCTCGCGATCGCGATGCTTCGTCGCGCATTGTATGAAGATCCAACTCTGTCCGTGGCCGAAGCGGGACTGACTTTCACCGTTTCACAGTTGGAAATTAAAGAGATCCCTCACCAAATAGAAACATATGAACGACTTCGTTCAAGCGTGCTGAATTCCGCAACCCTGGCGGGTTTTAACCTGATCACGGCTTTGATGCTGTTTTCGAGCGGCTTTATCTGGTTAAAATTTTTTGGCCGACGGCGCAAGGCGTTCGAACTTGAAGTGGCGCCTCCAGCGGCTCCGCTCATCGGCATTTTATTAGCTATAGGTTTTTTAGTCGCGTTCAGCTTTACGTTGCTTAAAATGTACGACCTTTCGGTGCCCCGAGCGACGATCATTGCGGATAAAGTAAGCGCCCAAACCGCGCCGGGTGACGGACAGACTGGGCTCTTTGATTTGTATGCCGGTTTCGAAGTCATTGTGCGAAATGCCGCAAGCGATTGGATCCAAATTAGTTATCCAGGCGGCCTTACGGGTTGGGTCAAAAAAGAGAGTTTGATGGCCACTTCTGGTAAAAATGCCTTTTGACTTAGACTAAGGGCCTTTATTACACTCAGGCCCTATGCTGCAATTGCTCAAAGTCCTCTCATTCTCCCTTATTCTGACTAGCCTTTTGGCCTGTTCTACAATGGATAAAAATAGCGCGACTCCGGATGGAGCTTTTTCGATTGCGGAAGAGTTCGACAAGGATGAGCGATACGAAGAAGCCATTCGTCGTTACACAGACGTTAAGAATAAATTCCCGTACAGCAACTTTGCCACAAAATCAGAACTTGCGGTTGCCGACGTCTATTACAAACAGGAGTCGTATCCCGAAGCGCAAGTCAGCTATCAGGCGTTTCGCGAATTGCATCCAAAACATCCGCAAATCGATTACGTCGTTTTTCGCATCGGTATGAGCTATTTTAATCAGTTACCGACAACTTTGGACCGTGATTTAACGGTCGCGGGCGAAGTCATCACGAGTTTCAATGAATTGATGAAGCGTTACCCAAACTCAACTTACATCAACGAAGCCGCCGAAAAGAAGTTAGCCACGGTCAAAATGCTTGCGGGAAAAGAAGACTACATCGCCCATTTTTATTTCAAGCGTGAAATGTACGAAAGTGCGCTT
>JACMRP010000310.1 GCA_014376325.1 Pseudobdellovibrionaceae bacterium | reverse complement strand
GGAACCGCTCGCTGCGTGAACGCTGCCGGCAACGGCCGTCGTCAAAACGAACGTCGCTGCAACTAACCACATTTTTTTCATAAAGACTCCTTCTTCAATTCAAAGAATTTTTGAATCGGACACTTGAAGTATACTCTGCTCGATCAAGAAGAAAACTCTTTTTCGAAGCTCATCAGCACTGAGCGCATCGCGAATTTCCATCATCAAGACCTGTTCTATGAGCTGGTCGAGTGTGTATTTTCTGTCGTCCTGTAGTTTATCCACAACGAGTGCATCCACGACCTGCATCTTGTGTTCGAGAACTTTGCCGGACCTTTCATCGTAGTAGAAGATATAGAGTCCGCGAGTGATGCCTGCAGTCGGCGCATCCACGTTTGCATGAAGGGTCTGCAAAGAAGCGTTTAAAGTAACTCGACCAGGCTCGGTCCGGACAGAACCGAAATCGGCAAAGTGTAAATAGGACCAAAGCCATTCTTTTTGCGCGAGAAGATTCAGACCAGAGTCCTGAAATTGCTGCTTAACAAATAGGGGAACGTAACGAAGCTGATCCGTCAGCAACGGACCCTGCCACGGAAATTCAGATAAATAATCTCGCAAAAAACTTTCGGCAGAGACCGGCAACAGGGCCGAAAGTTTTGGAAACGAAATTGAAAAATCTTGAAGAAGCAGATGGAAAACAAAATCTTGTGCCGTGCCCAAGAACTTTTCTCGGATCACTTGAGCTGGCTTCAACCAGCCGATCGTTTGCTCGAGGACTTCGTCGTACATCAGCTTCCGCGAGTTCGGCACTAAACCCGGGTGCAGCTGCAAGATTTTTGGCTCAACGCTAGCTAGAAGCTCCGCACGACGGACTGCGCCTACTCCCAAAACATCGTAATCTTTGAAGGTCCGAGCGGACTTTTCGAGCAACATACACAAAATCTAGAGGAGATTTCGAAGACATACAACCGCTAGACATCGCCACGTCCCGCCCGCTCGCTTGAAGGCACGAACAACCCCCCATCCCCTGGCTAGAAAATCGGCAATAACACATCTGGCTAACTAGAGTATTTTATTTTTGACGCTGCCCCATCGTCATGCCAAAAGTGCTGCCATGAAGTACTTGATATTCTTACTCTTCGCGGGTTTTGCACAGGTCGGAATTTCGGCCCAAACGGTGTCCGGATTTATCGGCAAATCGGGCTCGAATTTATTTCTGATTCCGCAAAACTCGACCAACTATTACGCGTTGGTCGCCGGAAATGACGACGTGAAAGAAAGCCTCGACCGTTTAGGCAAAGGCGATTTTATCACCGGACAAGGTGCCCTCGACACGATCAATAAAAAACTTACCGTTAGCAGCATCAATTACGTTGGACTGCGAAAACTCCTTGGACGCTGGGTCGGCGGCGACGGGATGATGGTCTTCAAAGATTTCTCACGCATGAAGTTCTCTCCGCGTTTAGCCCAAAATTCCACCGGCAACATTCCGAACAATTATCAGAAAGAATTTCGCTACACACTATCGCCGAGCGACGGTAGTGAATGGGCGCTCTTTTTATCCGACGGCAAAAGCACGATGTTCGCAACGGTGGAATTTGATGCCGGAAAAACCTCTCTTCAGTCAGAACCGCTCGTAATCCGCAAGAGCACGATCCTCATGAAGATTTATGAATCCGAAAGCGGAAACATTATCCGAACGCTCAAACTCGAAAGACCCTAAGCGGAATGGCCTGGACGACCGCGACTCCTTCACAATTATTTTTTACGAAGAACGACCCAAAGGATCCGCGTCTTGGCGAGTGGACCACCAGTCACCCACTCCGCGGACTGCATGATGTAAAATCAACGCAAAGTTCGTGGATGATTCTGGGTTATCCCGACGATGACGGAATCGCGCTGAACGGCGGACGCGTCGGCGCCAAAGAAGCTCCGAATTTTATCCGCACCTATTTTTATAAAATGACCCCGTCTTTGCTGAAACCTCAACGCCAAAATCTGATGGACCTTGGCAATATCTCTTTGGAACTTCCGCTAGCGGATCGCCACGAGCGCGCGCGTTTGATTGTAAAGACAGCGTTGACCGCGGGTCACAGAACCATCGGTCTTGGCGGCGGTCACGATTATGGCTATGCCGACGGCGCAGGATTCTTAGACGCTTATCTCGCTCAAGGAGAAAGACCGGTCATCATTAATTTCGATGCGCATTTGGATGTCCGTCCCACCGACAAAGGTTTTTCAAGCGGTACGCCTTTTTACCGACTGCTGACCCAATACGAAAATAAATTTGACTTCGTCGAAGTCGGTTTGCAAAACCAGTGCAACAGCGCGGATCACTTAAATTGGGCGCGGTCGAAAAATGCCCATCTGTTATTGATGCAGGATATTCGCGAAATCGGTTTGAAAAAATCTTTAGAAGCCGTGCTCGAACCCTGGAAGGGGCGTCCGTGTTTTTTAAGCGTCGATATTGACGCGTTCACTTCTGCCGAAGCTCCGGGCTGCAGCCAGTCTTGGGCAACGGGATTTTCGATTCAGGATTTTTTACCCGCGCTGGATTACGTAAAGGCCCAGCTCGACGTTCGCAGCCTGGCCGTTTACGAAGTTTCTCCGCCTTTAGATATCCATGGTCAGACCAGTAAGCTCGCGGCGCTGATCCTTCACCATTGCATTTTTTAATTTTATTTAGGACGTCTCATGACAAGAGGTTTCGGTTCTGACAATCACTCTGGAATACACCCGCGGATCTTGGCCGCGATCGCCGCTGCGAATGTGGACCACGCTCCTAGTTACGGGACCGACACGTGGACCGAGAACGCAGAAAAAGAATTTCAGAAACAGTTCGGTCTAAAAACGCAGGTTTATTTTGTCTTTAACGGAACCGCCGCGAATGTTCTGGCATTGAAGGCCGCCGCCAAAACATTTCAGTCTTGCTACTGCGCTGATCTTTCGCACATCTACGTGGACGAATGTGCCGCGCCAGAAATCATGGCCGGCGTAAAATTGATTCCTCTGCCAACGTGCGAAGGCAAAATCCGTTTAGACGATATAAAAAAAGCGCACGTGCGCAGGGGCGACCAGCACTGCACGCAGGGACAGATCATTAGCCTGACCCAACCGACCGAACTCGGGACTTGTTACAGCATTTCGGAGATGACCGAAATCATCACTTGGGCCAAGTCCGAAGGACTCTACGTCCACATCGATGGCGCAAGACTCGCGAACGCGGCCGTGCATCTTGATAGGACTTTTAAGGAGTTCACCACGGACCTGGGCGTCGACATCGTGTCCTTTGGCGGAACCAAAAACGGTTTGATGATGGGCGAAGCGGTGGTGTTTCTGAATCCGCAACTCGCGAAAGATTTTAAATACTACCGGAAACAAATGGGCCAGCTGCCGTCGAAAACCCGTTTCATTGCGGCGCAGTTCCTGGCTTATTTTCAAGACGACTTATGGAAGCAGGTTGCGCTTCACTCAAGCAAAATGGCCGAAGCGCTTTACGCGGGCGTTCGGGAAGTTGCCTACGTCACCGTCACCCAGCCACGACAGTCCAACGGCGTGTTCGCTAAAATTCCGCAAGCGTGGGTAAAACCGTTGCGTGAAAAGTATTTTTTCTACGTCTGGGACGAACATACCTTCGAGTGCCGCTGGATGACCAGCTGGGACACGCAACTTTCCGATATCGATGGCTTTGTGCAAAGCCTCAAGGAGCTCTCACGATGAAACATCCTCCGATTCACTATCACGACTACTTGATGATGGACCAGCTCCTGGGCGCGCAGGTCCGTCGCAGTGAACAGCTCGGTACCGCTGCCCACGATGAGTTGTTATTTATTACGGTCCATCAAACCTACGAGCTCTGGTTCAAACAGATT
>JACMRP010000049.1 GCA_014376325.1 Pseudobdellovibrionaceae bacterium | reverse complement strand
GCAAACGGAAAGTGAACTTCGACCCTTGTCCAACGCCCTTGTTATCCGCGTGGATGGAGCCGCCGTATTTTCTGGACACGGTGCTGTCTGCTTGCATAAAAAAATCGAAGATTTTACGAAGATCCACCTGGGTAATAATAACCTGAGCTTGTGAAATGGCGCTTTGATATATCACTTGCATGCAACGCTTGAGTTCTTTTGGATCTTCGATCCCTTCGGCATTGATAATATCCGCGTAACTCAAACCTCAAACGGGCTTCACACATTCACTAAAACTGGCGGCGGACTCGCTTGCGCAAAAAGAAATAAGCAATCAATCCGCAGAGAGCACCGCCCAAATGTGCGCCGTGGCCAATCGGCAAACCGCCACCCCGCGACTGCGCGATCAATCCCCATACGTCGAGCGCAACAAATGCGATGGCGCCCCACATCGCCGGCAAAGGAATGATCCCCATCAGCAAAATCTTTTCCCGCGGGAATAACAGGCAGAACAAAAGCAACACTCCGGCAATCGCGCCCGAGGCGCCGACGGCCGGCAGATTCGGCTGATGCAGAAAAAAGGCCGTGACTACCGCATGGCATAACGAACTAAAAATTCCGGCGACTAAGTAGAAAATAATAAAGAATTTACTGCCGACGACTTCGATCACGATGGGACCAAAACTGTTCAACACCAGCATATTAAAAAGCAAATGGATAAACATGTAGTGCGAAAACACCGAAGTCAGCAGTGTCCAATAGCGCCCGGCCATCAGGCCTTCCCAACTGACCGCAAAGTTTTCTTGCATGTAGGCCATTCGAAACGGATCTTTCGAGGCCCAAAGAAAATAAACCAGAATATTGATCGCGATGAGTAGGATCACAAGAATAGAACGTTTCATACCGCAAGTCTAAACTAGAAAATTATTTTTTAGTACCCTTAAAAGGCAGGCTGCATTCGTTAAATTCAAAATCTTTTTCGCAGCGAAGCACGGATCTTATGGGCCCGGACATAACTTCTTTTTTACGTTCGTCACCATCCGAATGAGTGCTCATCGAGAATAACTTTTCGATTTTGCTTTCGCTCGGGAAAATGGATTCTAATGAAGGTTCTTTACACAACCAAGAACTACTCGCAAGGTAAGCGCTGCGGCGGTCCCAGATATTGCCCATCTTTCTTAAGTACTCCGCAACCGCGTAGGTTCCAACTACGTCCGCGAAGCGCTCGTGGGGCGGGGATGAGAAACCTTCCACCATCAGGTCAGAGCTGCCGGAAAACTCTCCCTGGCTCATCAGCGTCTGCGTCAGCAGTTTCGCCGTCAGGGTCCGCGCGGTCTCGATCGAAGACTTCAGTTTGTCGGCCTCTGGCAATTGCGAACATTTGTATTCGTAAGTAAAAAACAACAGGGTGTACAAATCGTCTTCGATGGATTCTTGGTCTTTGCTCCAAAGATAGTACCCACACGGGTTCATAAAATTGGGGTTTTTTTGCAGTCGACCGTTTTTCAGCGGAATCTTATCTTTGATCAAACGCAGAAATAAATCCGAAGATGCCATGCTGGAAACTCGGTCCTTCGACATTTTGACGGCCATCCGCTCGGCGTCGCTAGGGTAAAGGGTTTTCGTCGTCTTAGTCTTTTTCAGGCAACGTTGAAACTCTGGCAGATCGGCCTCAAACTTATCGAGCTTCAACTCCCCGTCGGTAAATTCTTGTTTGAAGTTACCCCAGTCTTCACAACTGTAGGCGGCGGGCACGTTACAAACTTGCGCGCGGAACTGGGTCATTTTTTTGCCTAGGTCAGAATTGCGATGGCTCAAGTACAGAGCACGATCGAGGTCCAAGGCATGACTCATTTCGTGCGCGAGCGTCAGGATAATATCTTCCGAATTAAAGTCGCCCGCGCACACGGTGATCAAATTTAAGTGACTGTAGTAATACGCATTCACGTTGGTCGTAGAACACTCTTCATCCGATATCTCTGGCAGGGATCCCGGCAAGACGAGTTCGACCGAATTGATTTTAGCGGTCCACTGCGTTCGGACCTCATCTGGAATTTCGAGCTGGCTAAAGAGCGTGATGAAACTTGTTTTTAAATCGTTGAAACCGGTAACGACTTTCTTCCAGTTGGCGTCGTTGTGCCAGACGGCTTTCGAGATGTCCGAAATCAGGCGGCGGCGCACCCGCTTCGCCTCAATTTCGTACTCGATCGGCATCAGCTTATTGGAAATGCGATGGAAGGTGGGATACTTCCCGCTCATGCGGGTCATCACCGCTTGATCCAAAGAGCTCTGCCAAATGGCGGAAAGTTGCAGCTCTGAGTATTCGGTATTCCGCCGTTCATCCAGCGTCATGAGCGCCACGGGTTTGCGGTTTAAAAACTCTTCAAGTTTTGCAAAATAATTATACTGCGTTAACGCCCGTTGAAACTCGTACGGAAAATGCTGACGGTTTTTCATTTTCGCGATCGCGTATTTTACGTAAATCTGGGGGAGCTGATTATAGGTTTCGCCTTGCAGAATATGGATCGGCGTCAGTGTCCGATTGATGATTAAATTTCCTGATGAATCGGGCGAATAAAGCGTTGTGCAGTAGTTGTTCATCATATCGAGGCAACCTTCGGTCTCGTTCGAAGATACTTTGCGGAAAGACTTTTCGCTCATCGTTGCGGATTTTTCGATATAGTCAGGCTTTGAACTCTGACAAGAGACCAAGACGGTTAAACCCAGGATAACTAGAATCACCCACCGGTTGACGTACTTCATACCTTATTGTGTCACATCGCCTGCACCTCCGCCGAATGACGCGACCGTCTTGGACCAAAACAAGACCTAATTCCGGATAATTTCTTCCGATAGTCACAGCCACTGGCAAGCGCGGTGTATCAGTTCGATGTAAGCTCTAATCTCAATTTGTTCTAATATTAGCTATAAGGAGTTTTTTATGGACAGGAAAGCGACCTCGATTTGGACCGGCTCGATCAAAGAAGGAAAAGGCACAATCTCGAGTGACAGCGGCGCGCTGCAGAACCAACCCTACAGCTTCGCGACTCGATTTGATGGCGAAAAGGGAACGAATCCCGAAGAGCTGATTGCTGCCGCCCACTCGGCCTGTTTTGCAATGGCAACTTCCGCTAATTTATCAAAGGCTGGCTTTAACCCGAGCCGACTGCAAGTGACCGCAACGGTCACCGTTAGCAAAAAGGGCGAGGGCTGGGAAGTGGGCTCGTCGAAGTTGCAATTATCCGCGCAGATTCCCGAAATCAGCGAAGCAAAATTTCAAGAGCTCGTGCAAGATGCCAAGGTGAACTGCCCGATTTCAAAGCTGCTCCGCGCAGAAATAACACTTGATGCCAAACTAGAATCCGCAAAAAAAGCGGGCGAGCCTGGCTTGTAACGGATTTCTTTGCAGAATCTAGAGCTTTTAGTAAAGGTCCGAGTTGAATTTCAGAAATCGCTGTAGGATGATCCCGAACTATGGCTAAAAAATCATTTTTGAACTTCGAAGTCGATCACATGACGTTGCTTTTGCAACCGGATCTTTACAAGGTCTCTTACCTCGCATTCAACTCCATTTTTGGTGTTGGACCCGACGACATTCTTTATGAAAAACGCAAAGAGTGGGTTCCGGGCGAAGGCGAAAAGTCGATGACCTACGCCGTCTGCATCGGTCGCGGCGCGAATAAAAATCCTGAATTGAATAATACAATCATCGCGGTCGTTCAGCCAACGGAACCAAAAAACCAGGGCTCGCACGTTCGCGAAATGCTAGACGGTCATCAGTCGGCGGCGCACTGGCAACACATTGCTTTGCGGACTCCGGATCTTTTGGCCTTTCATGATCACGCGGTCGAACGTGGAGTGCAATTCATCACGCCGATCTTGAAAGACGACGAAGAAGATCTGATTCAAGTTTTCAGCGGCGAGTGGTATTTTCCGGGAATTAAAGCGAGCGGGATGTTTTTCGAATTTCTGCAACGCAATCCAAGTGACGATAACGTCAAACAACTGCAAGAGATGAATCGCGAATCGTGGTTCCGCGATAAAACTTTCCTGGGGCTTTACGGCGAAAAAGAGCGTGAATACGCAAGCGGCGAAGTCACACCGTTTTTGAAATTCGACCTGTTCGACCTGTTGCTCAGAGAATTTAAAGACAAACAAATCTGGCAAATTACATCGAGTGATTTGCAGCGTGCAGAAGATATGATGATCGAGCATACGAAGAAGTCTAAAAAGTAGTTTTTAGAAATTCTGATCGTATTTACAATCGTAATTACAGAGGATCCATTCATGAAAAAATTCTCTCGCTACCCCATCGACGTTGCTATTTTTATAGCTACTTTTATGGCTACTTTTATAGCTACTTTCTTCACCGCGTTTGCGGCCGTCAGTTTTGTGTCCCCTTCAGCGGTTGCCGCACAAATCATTTACGTCCAAGGCAGAGGACGTGACATGGGTTATTGCAATTATACGGGCGGAAGTTTTTGTTTAAGCGGAGTAAAGGCGAATGCCGAGCGCGGCGCGATGGCACAGGCAAGTCAGAGTTGCCAGTTCAGCCGCGGGACTCCCCTTTCATATACCGCCTCTTGCAACTCGAGCTGTTTTCCCAACATCCTGAATCCGGGCGACACGAACGTAAACGTTAGCTGCAGCAGCGACTGCCGAGTGCAGTGTCAGGTAAATAAATAGCTTGTCCGATTCATTTCTCGCGATTGATTTTGGAACCAGCAATTCGTTGGTCGGCGCTTTCCATAATGGAAAACGTGTCGAAGCCTTGCCCTTAGATCCCAAAGCTGCTGATCCGACGCTGATGCGCACCCTGCTTTACTTTCCGCACGCGGACATGTGTCACTACGGAGCCGACGCGATCGCGGAATACATTGATCAAGACATGGAAGGCCGGCTCTTTCGCTCCTTCAAATCTCATTTACCGAATAAGGCATATTTGGGCACCGTACTTGACAACCGCATCCTGACTTTAGAAAGTTTAGTCGGGATCTTTTTGCTCGAGCTCAAAAAACGTGCGGAACAGTCGCTCGGCACGAAGGTCGACCGCGCGGTCATCGGCCGCCCCGCCCGCTATTCGATGGATCCCGTTGCGGACGGCTTCGCTCTTCACCGTATGAAGAAGGCGGCAGAGTTCGCGGGATTTAAAGAAGTTCAATTCGTCCCGGAACCCCTTGCGGCGGCCTTCGATTACCGTCGGGGTTTGACGAATGAGAAAATCGTTTTGATCGGTGACTTCGGCGGCGGGACCTCCGATTTTACGCTGATCAAATTAAGTGACCAGGCATTCAAACAAGAAGACGTGCTCGCGATCGACGGCTGTCCGATGGCGGGCGATGCGTTCGATTCGGTGTTCATGAGTCACAAGCTGAATGAATACTTCGGCGGCAAATCAAAGTACCGCATGCCGATGTCCGACAACGTTCTGACGATGCCGCCGATCGTGACCCAACGTCTGAATCATCCAGCGCACATCGTGCACTTGCGCGAGCGCGATACTTACGAATTTATCCGTGAGGTTCGCCGTTGCGCCATCACCGAAAAAGACAAGCTCGCTATCGAAAAGTTATTCACGCTCATCGAAGACCAGCAAATATTTCCGTTCTTTGAAATCATCGAAAAAACCAAGCGCGAACTTTCGGACAAAGAACGCAGTGATTTTAAATTTTTGTATCCCGGAATTGAAATCATCGAGAACTTTTCAAAAGGTCAGTTCACCGAATGGTCGCACGATACGAAAAACAAAATCTTCGAAGCTTTGGATCGTTGTCTAATGACCGCGGGACTGACGGCCGCAGACGTCGACTTGGTCTGCCTGACCGGCGGCACCGCAAAGGTTCAGTTTATTCAACAAGAATTAGAAACCCGCTTTGGCCGCGACAAACTGCAAACCCAAGCGCACTTCCATTCGGTACTGTCAGGCTTGGTCGAAAGCGCCGGCTTCTGGGCGGACGGAGTTACGGTCGGATAGTTCCAACTATCCCCGAGCGCGCTTAGTTAGAGCTTTTAAAAAATTTCTGAGCAATTGATCGCCGCATTCGCGGTAGTTTTGGTGATCGGGTCTGCGAAAAAGCGCACTGAGCTCTGCCCGCCCGACTCGAAAGTTTTCGTCTTCTAACATATGAAGGATGTCGTCTTCGCGCAGGATAAATGCCACCCGCAATTTTTTTAGAACGACGTTATTGGTCATCGGCAATTCGATAGGCAGCGCGGGATGTTTGTTTTCACGTCCTCGTCGGTGGATCACGAGGCCATCCAAAAAATAAGCCATCACATCATCGGGGCATGCCAGGAAAAGGGAATCTTCCTCATTGCTAAGAAAGTCCTGTACGGCGTCCAGGGGAACTTCCATTCCCCCGAGCAGCATAATATTCACAAGCTCTTGCTCGCCCACGTTCAGCATGTAGCGGACGCTGCGAAGCACATCATTATTAGACATGGCTCTTTCTAGCGTAAATCTCAGGGCGCTTCAACTATATACCACAAGGCCCGAACAATACCTTCGGCCTGTTTTGAGTCGTGAAACACGTGCAGTTTAGGAGGGACACTAAACCCAGTGCGGTTCCCTTACCAGGCTTCGATACTCAAGCCAATGACCGTGGGACCATGGATGTTCGGAGGCGTTATGATGAAGTATGTTGGCGTAGTTTTAG
>JACMRP010000309.1 GCA_014376325.1 Pseudobdellovibrionaceae bacterium | reverse complement strand
CGCAAGCGACGACCAAAGCCGACGTTAAAAAACCTGCAACAATATATAGAACTGTCTTCATTGAAAACCTCTTTCCACAATCAGTACCACATTCATTGGTTAAGCAGTCTGTGTGCCAAACAAAGATGCACTCTCCGTGGAACAGAGGAATAATTACCTGTCGAAGTCCTACTTAGAGGTGACGTTTTTGGGTCTGTCTCATTTTGAGAATGCCATCATCCTGCGGACGATCTTCTGCTGGGGGACCGAGTCCTCATCGGCCCGAATTAACGAGGGCGCGATATATTTCTGAGCTAAAATAGATTTCCCCGGGCTATACGCGCTGAGCAACAACGCAAAATTGCTGTTCACGGGGAGGGGCAGCCAGTTAGTCCCGCGGCCCCGGTCCGGAGCCTCTGTCTGAATCATAATGACGACGGAACCATCCCGGTTCATTTTCAAATTGTTTTCACTGACGGAATAAACCGTTAGCGACTTGTCCACGGTGTTTCGACTTCGCGACGGGATGATACTGAGCGACCATCCAGCTTTAGTTAGCGGCAAATCTTCTTTTTCAAAACGCAATTGATAGTCGTGCGCGCTATTTAGCTGGCGCGATTCGCTATCAACGTCCACCCGGATATTGATCGCTTGCGAAGCGGGTACAGAGAAGTATCGCTCTTTCGCAATCGCGGCCCTCAGTAAAAAATCATCATTGGCTGCAGGAGCCGTCATTTCAAAGCTCCATCCGTTCACTTTTGAGCCCACTCCCGCGGTCACGCGAGTGTTGATTGCGCGTTCACCCTCGTACAAGCCGCGCTCGATCCTATCACGGGCGTCCGGATCGGTCAGGGTTTTTGCGAAGGTCACGTTGTCGCCGATTCCTAACTTTTCGAAGCGCTTGAGTTCCAGAGTGTCAGACTGACTTAAATCATTTCTGGCAATGACCTGACGAAGCTCTTCGAAAAAACTAAGCCCCGGTGCCGCTAAGTTTTTTTGAACTAATTCCCGAGTCTTCGGTGGGGTCAATTTGATCGCGTCTTCACGAACCCCATTTTGCCAATCACTCCACGAAATCAATTGATGCCGTTTCATTTGAAGCGCCACTTTTTTTGCGTCCTTTGAATCACGAACGAAGGCTTGAGCAAGTACGAAAACTTCCGAAGTGCTCGATACGATCTGCTTCGCCCCTGCGGGCAAGCGCCCTTTCCACTTTGGCCCGGTCAGGTAATAGACATTCGATTTGCCTTCAGAGTCCAAGCCATTCAAAAACTGAACGACGTTACTGAAAGCATCAACCACCACGACGGAAGCATAACGATCCTTGAGCGCCGGTTGGAACAATACCAGCGGCTGCTGATCAAGTAGTACCCAAGCCCAGCTGTAAAGACTGTCGGTGTTCGCACTTGTGATATCGCGGAGCTGCGGATCCCTAACTTTTGCCGAATGAAAAAAGTGATTCACTTTTGCTGAAATATTTTGTGTGCCCAACATCGAATCGCGAGTTTTCTTTAAGAGCACGGCGGGATAACCCCAGACGTAGGCATCGCGGCTCAGCTCTACAAAAGTTTCGCGTTTGGCAGCGCCTACCGCAAAGATCGGAGCCAAAGTAACTGCCAAGATGAATTTTGAAAGCGTCGGAATGAATCGCATAGGCCCCCCATATGGTAGGTAGTTAGGTTATGGAGGGCATGTCGCAGATCTGTGACAACGATATTCTGAATCGGTCAACTGGACTAAAAACTTCGCGAGCTATTTGCAAAGGTCTGGTGCCGTTGTGGCCAGAACGAACGTGTATTGCCGCGCAAGTTCCTTTAGATATTCGAATCGCCCTGATGCCCCCGAGTGACCGGACTCCATGTCGGTTTCTAAAAGTAAAATATTTTTGTCTGTCTTAAGTTCCCGCAATTTTGCGGTCCACTTTGCGGGTTCCCAATAAGTCACTCGTGGATCATTCAAGCCTGCCTTTACGTAACAATGCGGATAGTTCTTCTTTTCAACATTGTCATACGGAGAGTAGCTCTTGATGTAGTCATAATATTCTTTCGAACTTTCTGGGTTTCCCCACTCTTGATATTCCATCTGCGTGAGCGGCAGTTTTGAATCCAACATCGTATTCAACACATCCACGAACGGCACGATCGCTAAAACGGAGTTAAAAAGTTCTGGACGTAGATTCATGACGGCACCCATCAGCATGCCACCCGCGCTGCCACCCATAATCGATAAAGTTTTCGATTCTGAGTAATTGTTTTTAATAAGGTATTCTGCCGAAGCGATGAAATCCTGAAACGTATTTTTCTTTTTCAGAAATTTTCCATCTTCGTACCATTTTCGACCCATGTCGCTTCCGCCCCGAATGTGCGCGATCGCGTAGACAAACCCACGATCCAGCAAACTGATCCGGTGAGTACTGAATGAAGTCGGCATCGACATGCCGTAAGAACCGTAGCCATAAAGTAACGTAGGCTGCGGACCCTTTTTACGCAGAGATTTTTTATAAACTAACGAGATCGGCACAAGGGTGCCATCGGCAGACGGCGCCCATACTCGTTCGGACGTGTATTCGTCCGCATTGTATCCGGTAGGAATTTTTTGGACCTTGCGGACTAACTTTTCTTTCGTATGAACATTGAAGTCGTAAGTTTGGTTCGGTTGAACCATCGAATTATAATTAAACCGAACCCAGTCCGTTTTAAATTCTAGATTGGCGCCAAGACCCACCTGATAAATCGGGTCCGGAAAAGGGATCGATTCAAGTTTGTTTGAATCGTAGTCAAACTTGTACATTGTAGTCAGCGCCTTTTCGGTTGCCGACACGATCATGAAGCCATCAAAAGCAACGGCGCCCTTAAATGTGCGATCCGCAGTTGCCGGGATCAAGGTTTCCCAGTTCGCGATGTCGGTCTTGCCGACCGGCGTGCGGCATATTTTGAATGTCTGTGCATCCTTATTGGTGACGATGTAAAAATAATCCCCGCGATGAGAAACATCATATTCAACGCCTTCTTCTAATTTTGAAAAAAGCTGAAACTGAGCCTTTGGATCCCGTGCGCTCAAATAATAAAATTCGGCAGAGGCGTGACTGTGGCGATTCATGAAGATGTACTCTTCGCTTTCGCTTAGCCCGCAAGAAATAAAATACTGGCTGTCTTTTTCTTCGAACAAAATCTGATCTTGAGCAGAATCCGCTCCTAGAACGTGCCGCCAGAGTTTGTCGGGCCGCTGGTTTTCATCCTGGGTGATGTAATAAAAAGTTTTGTTGTCTTTCGCCCAAGTTCCGCCAGCAGACAACTTTTCGATTTTGTCCGGTAGCAGCTGACCGGTCGTTAGATCTTTAAAAAACAGGGTGTAAATTTCTGCACCGTTGGTATCGATAGCATACGCCAAGACATCATGCTGGGGACTGACATCGTAGGTTCCCAACGAAAAGCTTTTGTGACCGGCCGCGATCTGATTGCAATCCAGAACGACTTCTTCCGCCGCGTCGACCGAGCCTTTCTTACGACAGTGGATAGACTGCTCTTTATCGCCCTCGGTCCTGGTGTAATAGAAGTAATTTTCGCTTTTTGCCGGCGGAGAACTATCATCTTTCACGATGCGGGCTTTGAGTTCTTCAAAAAGTTTATGCTCGAAAGATTTTAGCGGCGTGAAGAAAGCCTCGGTAAAATTATTTTCGGCAATAAGATAAGGCTTAGTTTCGGGATGTTTTACATCTTTCATCCAAAAATAATCGTCGGTGCGCTTGTCGCCGAAGAGTTCGAATCTTTCGGGATGTTTCGCGGCTTTTGGTGCAGAATTTGTTTCGGTATTTGTCATCCCGAAAATTTACTCTGCCCGCGGCCTTCTCACAAGCAACAACGCAGACGAGATAATTAATAAGGCAAGGCTAATGACCGTGGAGATCGATAAACCGAAGACTCTTTCGCCTCGGAAATCTTCGCGAAAGGACTCCATCCCCAGCCGACCAATCGTATGCAGCACGACCCACAGCAAAAACAAATTGCCGGTTTTTTTTAGTTGGCCTCGCTTTTCTAAACCAAGCAGCAATAGCAAAACTCCGAATTCCCAGAATGTGGCGTAAAGCTGAGTGGGGTGCCGACCATCGACCGACCACGGCAAATCGCAACTTTTTCCGTAGCAACATCCCGCAAGAAAACATCCTATCCGGCCGGCACCGTAGGTAAAAGCCAGAACGGGGGCGAACGCATCAAAGTATTTTCCACGTTCATCAACTTTAAATAAATAAAGGTACACGGCGCCAAAAAAAAATGCGAGCAGTGCCCCGCCGTAAAAAACAAATCCGCCGTCCCACAGGTAAACGATCTTTTCTGGCGATTCGCGATAGTACTCGGGATTTTCGTAAAACACGTGAAACAAACGGGCGCCGATAAGGGAGGCCGCCATCAGCAACATGCTGAGATCTAAAATCTGTTTTTGAGGCAATTCGTAAACTTTTGCACGAGCGGATATCCAAAATAGACTTATAGATAGCACAAGGCTAATG
>JACMRP010000308.1 GCA_014376325.1 Pseudobdellovibrionaceae bacterium | reverse complement strand
GGCGGCGGGATACAATGCGGGGCCGCACCGGGTGAACAATTGGCTCGCCTCTTTCGGGCATTTGGAAACGGATGAATTCATCGAGCACATTCCATTTTTAGAGACCCGCAATTATGTAAAAAAAGTAGTTTCTAATTGCTACGTTTATTCCCATTTGTACGGCAATAAAAAAGACCTCTTTACTTATTTGGTGGATCCTGTTCCTTTCAAGACGGACGGAACGACTGTCCAAAAGGAATCGTGGGATGACATCTAGACCGGGCCTCGGAGCATTCAGTTTTCAAAAAATAATCGAAACGCTCTTGGCCCTGTTTTTGTTAGCCTTCATCGCCTTCGCTTTTCTGCGCGCGCTCCCCGGGGGGCCCTTCGACGAAGAAACCCCGATGAATCCACTCGTCCGTGAATCTCTGCAGCGGTACTGGTCACTTGACCAACCGTTCTTCATTCAGTTTTTAATTTATCTAAAAAGTATTGCTCGCGGAGATTTTGGAAGTTCCATGGCGCAAACGGGCAGAACCGTTGTGGACGTGCTTGCTGCAGGGGTTGCGCAGACGCTTGCGCTGAACGCGATCGCCATTTTGACTGCATACGCGGGCGCCTTCATAACCAGCTTACTCGGAACTTTAAAATCCGGCACCTGGATCGCTCAAGTGATAGAAATTTTAAACGTGCTTGCGATTTCGATGCCTTCCCTTTTTCTAGGTCCAATCTTGATTTATTTTTTCGCTTTTTATTTAAATTTGCTTCCCGCCGCTTTTTTGACAACGCCCGAACATTATATTTTGCCGGTGATGACTTTGGCGCTTCGACCTTGGGCGCAGATGAATTTACTGCTTACAAATTCTTTGCGCGATAATTTGCGTTTAGATTACGTAAGGACCGCACGCGCGAAGGGGCTTTCGAGAATGCGTGTTGTCCTGGGGCACGCGCTCAAAAATTCGATCATGCCCATATTGTCTTTAAGTGGCCCGTTAATCGTGGGACTTATCTCTGGATCTTTCGTCGTCGAAATCCTGTTCGCGATTCCCGGCCTCGGCCAACAATTTGTTGAAAGTCTCAACTTGCGGGATTACCCGGTCGTCATGGCGTTGGTGCTTTGCTACGGGGCGGGTTTGATTTTACTGACGAACGTTTTCGACTTTCTGGCGCATGCGCTAGATCCTCGACTGACGGGTCAACGATGAAAATTAAATACGCGGGATTTACTTTATTGGCGGGCATTCTTTTTTTTGCAATCTTCGCGGAAAAGGTCACCGGTTTTGCTTTTAATTTTCAGGACACCGAAAATATTTTACTTTCGCCAAACCTTGGACACTGGTTCGGCACGGACTCGCTCGGGCGCGATCTATTTACCCGCGTCTTTATTGGGGCCCGAGTTTCGCTGTTCGTTGCCGTGTTTTCGAGTACGCTCGCGATGTTTATCGGCATCGCGGTCGGCACTTTTGCCGGATGGAATGAAGGCTGGACTGAACGAATCATCATCCGCGCGGTCGACGTCTTACAATCGGTTCCGGGTTTTTTGCTGGTGTCTTTGTTATGCCTTTTTCTGCAGAGCTTCTTTAAGATCGGCGATTTCAGTCTTAAAACTTTGTTAGCCCTTTCACTCAGCATTGCCTTGGTTCATTGGTTCAACGTCGCGAAGATCGCGCGCGGGCAAACGAAGCAGCTAAAAAATCAAAACTATGTTGAGGCGGCCCGTGCCCTCGGCGCGAGTCCCTTCCGGATCCTGACGCGTCACTTGTTACCGAACATGCAGGGGACCTTGCTCATTTTGTTTACCATGCAGATCCCCGCGAGCATCCTGTACGAAAGCATGATTAGCTTCGCCGGTTACGGCCTGCAGTCCCCGCAAGTCAGCTGGGGAATTTTGCTGCAAGAAGGCTGGCGGAATTTATCAGAATTCCCACATTTGCTGCTATTACCGGCATCCGTGCTGTTCCTCACAGTGCTGAGTCTCCACTTGATTCTCGGGGAAAATGTCACTAAAACAGACCGGTGAAACGCGCCGTTCTGATTCATTTATTTTTTCTATTTCCCGCGATGGTTTTTGCCGATGACAAAGCACTATGCGACCACGTCTTCTTAAAAGAAGGCAGCCTCAAGCTCAATGAAAACGAAAAGATTCTAGTTTGCGGGTCGCCAAAAGGTGGCGAGGGTTGGCAGCAGGTGCCGATCCCGCAAGCGCAACTGCAGCTCGGAAACCTATTTCAAGCCCAAGGTTATTTGAATCCACGCTTCGAACGCCAAGGCGACGTACTCTATGCTTGGTCCGGCCCTAAAAGCGAAGTGAAGATTCTTCGCTCAGAAGGTGACAATGGTTATCTTCACGTAGATAAAAAACGAAAGATTATTGGTTACCCTTTGATGCCGAGCAAACTGAACGACGTTCAGCGCTGGGCAGATCAAGAGTTGCGCAGCAATGGTTTTGCGTGTCCAAGCTTAAAGTTGGAAGCTCAAGCTTGGGACGAAACGGTGATCGTTAAAACGGAGACCGGTCAAAACCAGACGATCGGAGATCTGAGCTACACCGGACTTGAGGGATTGCACGTCGATACATTTCAACGTTACCGCGCTTTTTATCCCGGCGACCGGTACGATATACGCGAAACTCAAATCACGACGGATCGACTGCTTGCCGACGGACTTTTTCAGAGTGCGTACTACGTACCCGATTGCCAGGGCGACCAAGTGCATTTACAGTTGCGCACTTCGGTCGGTAAACCGCGAATTTTTCGATTCGGGGTCGGAGCTTCGACCGAAGAGTTCCCTTTCGTCGACATCACATTCCGAAATGCTCGCCTAGACGATCGCGCGTCTTCGTTTTCGACAATCCTGCATGCTTCCAACATCCGACAGACTTTGAACTTAGGCTCAGAGTTGTACTGGTTCATCGCACTGCCACGCTGGTATTTTGGACCTCGTTTCGCTATCAAACGTGAAAACATCGTCGCGATCGAATCATTCACCTCTAAAGCCGGCGGGGACCTGGGTGTCTATTGGGATAACTGGAAAGTTCGTTTTGCGGGACGATTTGGTCCTTCGGTGAATTACGCAAAGACGGTTCGTGGAGTAGGGCCGGCAGACACGACCTACAGTTCACTCGAAGGCAGTTTAAATTTTCAGAGTCACAACTACGAAGTGTTTTCTCGGGCACAGTACGAAGGTTGGAACGGAAATTTTCAGTACCGCGGTAATCGTAAAGGCGTCGGTGCGGATTTCAGCGTCGATCGCTACGACGTAAAATTTAAATATCTTTGGAACATAGGTCAGTACTCTCCGCCGTTGTTCGTACTTGGTGCAAGGCTAGAAGGCAGCGCCGTCATGGTGGATGAGCAGGCCGCCGTCAACGTGCGCGCAACTTTGCCACCGGAGTACCGTATTTTTATGGGCGGGGACGATAACCTGCGCGGCTTCGCGCTCGGGAGCATTAATAATTCGGACCTTGGCTACTTAACGGCGCTGTACTCTGGACTTGAGCTTCGTCTGGTCGAACAAATTCCCTACGGCATTCAGCCATTTTTGCTGGCAGACGTAGCGAGACTCGGGAACCGCGCGCAGACTTTAGATCCGCCATTGTTTTTATCGGAAGGTGTCGGGGTCCGCTGGTCGACGCCGTTTGGTACAATTCGGGGTTCGGCAGCGAAGGGGCATATCGACAAGAAAGATGATAGCACCCTGAACTACACGGAGCAGTGGATTTACTTCTTCAGCTTCGGGCAGGAATTTTGATGAAGCGGGCATGGAAGATTCTTCGACCTATTTTGATCGCGTTGTTAGTGACGTTAGTGCTGCTAATCGCCGTCGTCGCCGGAACTGGCGTGTACGCTTGGACCCATCCGAAAGAAACTTGGGAGCTTGTCCAGAAGTACGTGCTTCCAGCGGATCTTAAAATAACGTGGCAAGAGTTGGACGTACGCTTCCGTCACATTCAGGGCCTAGAATTTTCTTTCGATGCAACGGTGGAGCAGTTGTTGGTGGATAAATCTTCACCGCAACTGCATTTGCCGGTCGATATCGTGCACCTGCGCGTTCAGGTCAGCCCACTCGCCGTGCAAAACCTTTTAGTGATTCAAGAAATCAACGTTCGCGCGAAACAGAAAATGACTTTCAACGCCGGTCCACCGACAGAGCAGCCCGCTGAGGAAAGTCCGGTGGAACAGCTTCATAAATATTTAAATCTCCTGCGTAAGTCGAGTAAGTTCAAAATTGAAAACTTCGATATCGAAATGGATCAATTTGTTTTTACGTCATTTGGGGGAAAGCCCATAGACGTGCAAGCGAACCTTGTACGATCCGGTAAAACTTCCGACGACGTTATCGACTTCCGATTGAAGGTCCAGCTTGCCGGAGACCCTGGTGGGGTCGTCAGCGCGCAAGGACTTTTGAACTTAACTAGGCTTAACAGCGATCAACCTTTCCTGGATTCAAAAATCCAAGTGACCGGGTGGGGCGTCGACACTCAACAAAATCTGTTGTTTCAAGCGCAGGGGGACGACACCCTGATCCGATCGGGCGGCGTCATTATCTACCGTAAAGACAAGGTTAAAATAACGGTGAATCCTGACCTTTGGGCGAAGGTCGGTTTGCACGAAGCCAATGTCGTTCTTAAAGTTAACGCGAGTGGATTGCCAGGGCCTTACGTTAAAATTGATAACTTCGAGGCTCGTTTGGATATTCCGTTTTCTGAAGGGGAGTCGTGGAGTCCCGAAGCTTCGAAGTTTGCGATGAGCGTGCCGCTCAAACTTTATTTTATCGATGCAAACATGGCGCGTCCGCTAGAAAAGTCCTGCGAATGTAAAATTCCGGAATTTTTAAAAGCGGAGCTTGCCGGCAAAGTTTGGTTCAAAGATCTGCTCGGCCATCCGCACGCTGAAAAACCCGTGCTCGAAAGCCAATTCAAACTGGAAAGTCTTAGCAACAAACTGCTTTCGGCCGACCTCTCGGCAAAGTTAAATATTAAAAAGAAATTAAAAGAATACTTCGTCGAACCCAGCGTCGATAGTCACGTGGTTCTGCATAGTTTCCGTGGCTTAAGGAATTTTCTGGACGCGAAAAATATCCTGGTGCCGGCGCCTCTTGATGTGCTGGACGGAACGGTGGATCTGACGGCGAAGGGGCCGATTAATGCCGCGGAAGAGATTCATAAAATTCCGGTCACCGCAAAAGTCCGCCTCAGTTCGAAAGCGCAACAGGTCAACTTGGATGCCGAAAGTCTGGTGAGTCTCGCGCGCAAGGCCGATGCCGTCGACGCAAAAGTAAAAGTGTCGATACTCGATCTGCAACTCGAATTGCCTCCGCTAAATCCCGTGGGGGGTATGCCGAGGGTCGCGCCGGATTCTCGCATTCTAAAAAAACCCAAAGTAGTTAAAATAAAAAAACGTGAAGCCTTTAAGGTGACATTCGAATTTGAACTTGCGACCGCAAAGCCGGGCGCGATTCGTTTGCTGACGGGTTACGCTAATCCGTTTCTGCCACTGAGTGTTTCCATACGAGCTGACCAAACTAAACAGACGACCGGCTTTGTTCAGACCGAGCCTTTTAAAGTGGAATACTTACGCCGGGTCGTTCAGGTGGAAAAGTTTCGGTTGGATATCGAGAATGTGGATCGCAATATTCTGCCGCTTAGCGGGCGCCTGCGCATCGACCAGGCGGACTACAAGGTGTACATTAATTTTGAGGGCACGGTTCAGCAACCGCAGATTTTGTTATCTAGCGTGCCCGAGCTTTCGCAAAACGAAATCATTTCGGTGTTATTGTACGGTCGCCCGAGTGATTTGGATTCTTCAGACGCGCAAACCGCGGGGAGCTTTGAGGCCGCGATGGCCGATCGTGCCATCGGAATTTTCGGGCTATGGGCCTTCGCCGCGACCCCGATCCAAAGTTTCTCTTACAATCCGCTGACTAAAGTATACACCGCCACCGTAAAAATCACGGATGACCTGACCGCAGGTATCGGCACAAACTGGGAAGAGTCCGCAAGGCTCGAGCTCCGTAAACGAGTCTCGCAAAAATGGATGCTAACGGCCTCATGGACCCCGAACGAAGCCGGCGACGTCGAAGAAAAGCTAGTCCTGCAATGGGAACAACGCTTCTGAGGGTGCCAGGTCCTATTCCTGTATACGGAGCGGCATGCGCCGGCGGAAAATCGCCTGTCTTCGTCGTGGAAACTTTGTGATTAAATTCTGGGAATCCGTGGTTAGTCGGTACCGGCATCCATGCCGGGAATACCGAAGAGCTCGGGCTCCCGCCCTCGACGCCTCTCGGCGCTCGCCCTGGTGGGCGACTTTCGCTATTCGCTTTCGGGGAAGATAAATTATTTTTCGAAATGTGACATTTTCGCTGTTAAGAACCACGCGACACTGGCGCCAAAGAAAAAAAATTTGAAAACATGTTGACGTTTTTTCTCGCGCGCTAATTGCTCTTCCCCCCTTTCAACGGACACGTTTTTGAACAAAACGAACCAAGAAAAGGGAGAAAATTATGGCACGAAAGTCTTACACGAGATCTTCTGACGACTTTAAAACACAGGCTGTTCGGCTAGTGAATGACTTAGGTCCGCTGAAAGCCTCAAAGCAACTCGGCATTACGGTGTCGATGCTGAACTATTGAAAGAAGAAGTTTTTCGTGAAGAAAAAGATGAATGCAAAAGAGCAAGCAGAGTTTGATCGTCTCGAACTTGAACGTCTCCGCAAAGAGAATGCAGAACAAACGCAGGTGATCCTAATCCTGAAGAAGGCCGCCGCTTTTTTTTCAAACGATCAGCTGAAGTAAAATATCCGCTGGTCGAAGAAGTGAACACGGTTAATGGTGTGGCCGTGAATTTGAGTTGCGAGACACTGGAAGTTAGTCGAAGTGGATATTACGCTTGGTTATCGCGCGAACCAAGCATGCGCGAAATTTATAATGCCGAGCTATTGCCATGGATCGAGGCGATACATGCAAAAAGCAAAGAAACATATGGCTCTCCGCGAGTGACCGCGGAGCTTCGTGCTGAAGGCGAATGCGTGAACGAGAAGCGTATCGCACGGCTGATGCGCGAGAACGAAATCACCTCTGATGCCGTTAAGAAATTTAAAGTTCAAACAACCGATTCGAATCACGACCTTCCGATTGCAGATCGGATTTTTGAAACAGAACATGCCTCGTCGGTTATGGCACCAGATCAAGTCTATGTTGGTGACATAACTTACGTTCAAACTGAAGAAGAATTTTTGTTCCTTGCCATCTTCATGGATATTTTTACGAGAAAAATCGTGGGTCACAAGGCCGACGACAATATGCGATCAGATCTAGTATTAGAAGCTCTCTTGATGGCACTAAGTCGTCAAGATGTTGAACGTGACCAACTAATCGCGCACTCCGATCGCGGATCAGAAAATGTCAGAACAAAAATGAATCTTTGCAAAATTATCGCGAGCATGTCGCGAAAAGGAAACGGTTGGGACAACGCTCACTGCGAAAGTTTTTTCCACAGCATGAAAACAGAACTGGTCTACAGAACTAAATTTAAACCCCGAGCGACGGCACTCAGCTTTCGAATACCTGGCCCCGTGCGGAAAACTAGCTAAAGCAGCTTGAAACTCTTGTCCATTTTCTGGGGGGGGAAGATCGAAAGGCACCTTGCCGTTCCGTCAAAAGATTTGTCAGTTAAGCAATTTTTATAAATTAATAGACTAAAGCTGCAGACATAAGCGCTCTAAAAAGCTGTTAAATCTTTAGCAAATGACAATTCTGTTCCAATTTGCTATACAGAGCGCTTATGAAAAAAAATATAGTAAGCGATTTTTTGACAATCGGATTTCAATTTACAATTGGCTTCATTATCTTTTTATCACAAAGCGCGAGTGCTGCGGATAACTTAAAGAAGTTGGATTGGCAGATGTGGGATGTTTCCATCCTTTTGCCGTTACCAAAAACTAATCAAGAGCTCAAATTACTTCTGGATCCGCAAAGTCAAAATGAACTCGGCGTATTGATTGCCCCTAGAATTATTCATGAGCTTCCAATTTTAGTTAGCAGAGAACTTAATGAACAGGTATTTGAAAACCAATTAAAAGTGATTGGAATTCGAATTGATCCTTGCTTTCAAGACGAAGCGGCGCCAAAAAGCTGTGCTCGACAAATTCGTTTAATATGGCAACCCATTACAAGCAAAAATAAACAGATAGTAACTGTAGATGCTGCCGTTCACACATTCTACGAGCTTACTACGCAACAGTGGTCTGAATTTGTGATTCAATATGAAAGCCTTCTCCAGCAAACAACTCGACCCGTGCAAACTGAGCTGAGTATTCACCCGGTTATTGCAAAAGAAGGTCTTAATGGTAAAATGTGGCTTCAACTCAAAGATCTGCTCTTGAAATATTGTGGTGAAAAGAATATTTCTCGCATCACAATCATGACTTTAGAAGGCGGCGGAGATCAATGGTCTTTCAGTGGTTTTAATATCACTGAAAATTCTGTTCAGCAGTTGGCTATCCCCAAAGTGTTCGGAAAGGCGCAGACTATTATGGCTGCGCTTGTTGGTAGTTTGGATTTTTTAGGTACAATCATGCCGATTAATTTCTCTAATCTAGGGTTGTGGTTTATTGATAACTCAAAGATTGCAAAAAATAAATTTCCTGAAAAAGATTTCAGAATTTGGACAGAGGACCTTTTAAAAATTGAAAATCCAAGAGTACATAACTCTGGAACAACCGACTGCGTTTCATGTCATCTTTCAACAAATATTCTTTCGTGGCAGGAGCGAAATTTTAGTTCTTGGGATTGGACTTCTATCAGGACCACTCAAGGCTTCACGAGCTCACAAAATCTTTTAAATACGACAATCAAAAAATCACCAACGCAGCATTTAAGAGCATTCGGATACCAAGACACGACCGCTCGGTTTTCTCAAAGAGCCATTAATGAAACAGCTTTGGTGTTGGATTGGTTTCATCAAAAGTAGTATTCTGGTGATTCGGATGGGTGACTTTTATTTTTTAAGCCATTCGAATCTAGAGTTTTTCCGAGTCAGTTAATTTTTTTTCGAACGCATTTTGTTCACCCTAGCTTTTAATATCGATCTTAAACATCCGCTTCACGAAGTTTTCATAACGAAGTAGTTTCTTGTCTGCACTTTGAAAAATTATATCTATTAGGCTGATTTCACGACCAACCTCAACACGTGAACCTGTCGAATTTTTGTTTCAAAATAAACGATACCTTATAAGAGGGGTGTCCTGTCCGAGCAGCACCCGCACGTCGGTGGGTAAAAATTAAGTCAACGCCGCGCTTGAAGGTGACTCGTCTTGTTCCCAGTGTTTTCTTCTCAGTTGTTGAGCTTTCTGTCTAGCTTTTTTTCTTTGCTTCATGAGTTCGTGCCGATCAGTTGATATGCCTCCTCTTCATTTTCATATTGTTCTTGAAGATAAATTTCTTCTCTCTTTAAAGTCCCGATCGCTCGTTCTGTTCGTGCATTTCCAGTTGGTCTGCCGATGCCACTAAGCCACAGCTTTAACCCTTGGATCTCGATGTTCGTGCGCGTGTAGGCCGCGATGTTTGCACCGCCGTGATCTGCAACCACGGTGGGCTTCAGCGAACTCGCCGGTAATAAATCAGTGCGCTCACTGGCAACAGCTTCAGCTACTACCGTCACAACTTCGTTCTGCGTGATCTCGTGGTATAGGCCCCACGATAATATTTTCCGCGAGTGCCAGTCTAGCAGCACTAGCAAAAACATAAACTTTCCGTTCACCGTAATCCATGTCCAGTCCATTCCCCAGAGCAGATTGCTTCGCCATGGCTCGTGCAACAACATATCTTGCGGC